>CAZFET010000040.1:6251-16506 GCA_964517545.1 uncultured Burkholderiaceae bacterium | reverse complement strand
GCAGAACTGCGTGCACTGCAAGACCTGCGACATCAAGGACCCGACGCAGAACATCGTCTGGGTCACGCCCGAGGGCGGCGGCGGGCCGAACTACGCCGGCATGTAGCCGGCGTTTGCTGCTGCTCGCCGGCATGGTGCCGGCGTTGCCTGGCTCACGCCGTCGCGATGCCGGCCGCGCGTTCGACGCGGGCGACGCAAGGCAGCGACGCGAACGCCTCGGCGGCGACGGGCCGCGAGAACAGGAAGCCCTGCAGTTCGGTGCAGCCCATCGCGTACAGGCGTGCGGCCTGCGCCGGCGTCTCGACACCCTCGGCCACCAGGGCCTTGCCCAGCGAATGCGCGAGCGAGACGATGGCGCCGATCACGGCGTCGGCCGACGGCGACGCGCCGAGGTCCTTCACGAACGCGCGGTCGACCTTCATCACGTCGATCGGCAGGTGCTGCAGGTAGGCGAGCGACGAATAGCCGGTCCCGAAGTCGTCGAGCGCGACGTGCACGCCCAGCGCGCGCAGGCGCTGCAGCACCTGCTGCGCGACCAGCGCGTCGTGCACCAGCACGCTCTCGGTGACCTCCAGCTCGAGGTCGGCCGGGCGCAGGCCGTGCGCCTGCAGGGCGTGGGCGACGTCGTCGACCAGCCCGAAGTTCGCGAGCTGGCGCGCCGACACGTTCACCGCCACGCGCTCGAGCCGCAGGCCCGCGGAGCGCCACGCCGCCAGCTGCGCGCAGGCCCGGGCCAGCGCCCAGCGGCCGAGCGCGACGATCACGTCGGTCTCCTCGGCGGCCTGGATGAACTCCGCCGGACCGAGCAGGCCGCGATCCGGATGACGCCAGCGCACCAGCGCCTCGGCCGACAGCGCGACGCCGGTGCGCGCGTCGATGCGCGGCTGGTAGTGCAGCTCCCACTCGCCACGTTCCACCGCACGCTGAAGGTCGTGGTGCAGCCAGGTGCGGCGCGCCGCTTCGGCATCGAGGTCGGTGGTGAACATCACCGCACGCCGACGCCCCAGGTTCTTGGCCGCGTACATCGCCAGGTCGGCGCAACGGATCAGCTCGTCGCGTGAAGTGCCGTGCTGCGGATGCACCGCGATGCCGACGCTCGCGCCGAGCGACATGGCCGTGCCGCGCGCCTCGAACGGGCTGCCGAGCGCCGCGCACAGTCGCTCGCCGAGCGACATCATGTCTGGCCACGCGTCGCGCGGCGGCAGCACGACGATGAACTCGTCGCCGCCCGGCCGCGCGATCTCGGCCGACGGCGGAAGGCACTCGGCGAGCCGCTTCGCGGCCTGCACGAGCACCTCGTCGCCGGCGGAGTGCCCGAGCGTGTCGTTCACCGCCTTGAAGCCGTCGAGGTCGATCATCAGCACGGCCAGCGGGTCGCGCGACGCGGCCAGGCGCTCGTCGAGCCGTTCGTGCAGGCCGGCGCGGTTCAGCAGGCCCGTCAGCGCGTCGTGGGTGGCGCGATGCACGAGCTGCTGCTCGCGCGCCGCGACCGCCATCGCCACCGCGACGCGCCCGCACAGGTCGACGACGTGCGAGCGCGCCTCCTCGCCCAGCGCGGCGCCCGCCGGCAGCGCGATCATCAGCAAGGCCGCGTGATCGCGCCACGCGGCGGCGCGCCAGGCGAGCGCGCGGCCGTCCGGCGCCGACGCGCCGGACGAGCTCCAGGCGACGGCGGCCCAGTCGGGCCAGGCGCCGGCCACGTCGTGCAATCGACCGTCGGCACCGGCACGCAGGTCGGCGAGCCCCGCGGCCGGCAAGGTGGCCGTGCACTGGCGCATCGTGCCCGTCGCGTCGATGCGCAGGCCGTGCAGGGCCGCGGCGCGGGTCGCATCCGCGGGCCCCGACGCCACGAGGAGCACTTCCACGTCGGGCTGCAGCTCGTGCACCCGGTGCAGCACGCGGACCACGACGCCCTGCAGCCCGCGCCCGCCGAGGATCTGCGCGTCGATCTCGGAGAGCACCTGCATCGAGCGGACCTGCCGCCCCAGGCGGCCGGCACTGTCGTTGAACGAGCGCGCGAGGACGCCGAACTCGTCGTCCGTCGCGGCCGGCACGCGGGCCTCGAAGTCCCCGTCGCCCAGACGCCGCGCGCCGTGCGTCAGCGCCTCGAGCGGCTGCAAGGTGCGGCGCACGTGGGTCATGCTGGCCAGGCCCACGATCAGCACGGTGGCCAGCACCACGAGCAGCAGGGTGTGGCCCAGGTTCGCCTCGCCGGGCGCGACGATCGCATGGACGGGGCGCGCTTCGAACAGCCAGTCGGCGCTGCCGAACTCGGCCTCGAGGAAGAGGCGCCAGGTCTCCGCGCCGGCGACCGCCGCGTCGCCGGACGCGCGGCCGCATCGCACCGCGACGCCGTGCTCGTCGCGCACGCAGACGTGCACGGCCCCCGACTCGTCGGCCACGTTCGTCCACAGGAAAGTGCCCGCCAGCTCGCCGAGCCAGTAGCCGCCGTCGCGCGGGTCGTGCAGGCTCAGCACCACGGCCGCGGCGATGCCGTCCGAGGCCGGCGTGCGCACGTGCAGCCCCCAGGCGTCGCGCGAACGCGCCACGCGCTCGCGACCGCCGGTCGTCCACCACTGCAGCAGCAGATCGTCGGCGGGCCGGCCGACGGGCTCGGTCGACGCCGACACCTTGGTCACGGCACGGAAGGCCGACGACGCGCCGGCGCGCGCGCTCGGCGAATCGGCCGGCGTCAGTTCCATCGACGCGCGCGCCTCGAGGATCTGCTTGGCCGCCAGCAGCCGGTCGAAGACGACGAGGCCCTGCGAGCGGGCCTCGGCGGCGAGCTGACGTTGCTGCTCGGCGCGGTCGCGCGCGGCGATGCCCTGGCTCGCCAGCACCGCGAGCAGCAGCACCGGCAAGGTGGCGGTCGCGAGGAACATCCAGAACACGCGCCGCCCGACGCGGCTGGCGAGGAAGGTGCCGTGCACGCCGAAGCGTCCGCGCTCGGGGCGCGGCGGTGCCTGCAAGGCGGGATCAGTAGCCGGAGGCCACGCCGACGTACTTGCCATTGTTCGCCCGGACGATGTCGTCGCGGCTGTGGCGGGCCGTGAGCGGCGGCGACGAACGGCCGTCGGGTCCCATGCTGTAGAGATCGAAGTCCGTGTTGATCGGCACGAGCGAGTGGTCCTTGCGCGCGTGGCCGCGCGCCCCCGGCGCCGAGAGGTTCAGGTACTGGTACGGGTTGCCCCACGGGTCGCGGCGCCCGCCTTCGCCGATGATCGCCAGGCTCGACGGGTATTCGCCGTGGTTCTGGTGGTACATGTCGATCAGCACCGCCAGCGCGGCGATGTCGACCAGCGCGCGGTCGGCCCGCGTGCGGTCGATGTAGCGGTTGAAGGCGGGCAGCGCGATGGCCGTCAGCACGCCGACGATCAGCACCGCCAGCATCAGCTCGACGAGGGTGAAACCCCGCTCGCGGCGACGCCGCATGAACAGGCACGACAAGACCGCACTCCCCCAGATGACCGCTGCGCGGATCGCGGCCCGTCACCGCCGATCACCCGCGCTGCCTGCACGTGTACTGCGCCCCATACTGCGATCTCGGCAGGATGCCGGCCGACTTGAGGACCGCCATCGCATGCACGGCGCGATGATCCGCGAGACGTGTCCATTCGTGACGACGCGGCGCGCCGCGAACTCGCGACGAGCGTGAGGGATTGCCCGCGGCGTCGAATCGCGCCGGGGGTGTCGCGCCGCAGGCGTTGCGCCGCGACCGGCATCCGCGCCGCGCGGCTGCGCCGCTCAGCGCGGCGGCGACCAGGCCGGCGAGCGCTTCTCGATGAAGGCCTGCACGCCCTCGAGCGCCGCCTCGTCCATCATGTTGCAGGCCATGGACTGGCCGGCGATGGCATAGGCCTCCTCGATGCCGGTCTCGACCTGCCGATAGAACTGCGCCTTGCCCATCGCGATGGCCACCCTCGGCTTGGCGACGATGCTCGAGGCCAGCGCGTCGATCTCCGCGTCGAGCTGCTCCGGCGCCACCACGCGGTTGACGAGCCCGCGCTCGCGCGCCGTCTGCGCGTCGATGAACTCGCCGGTCAGCAGCATCTCCATCGCCTGCTTGCGGTTCAGGTTGCGCGCGAGCGCGACGCTGGGCGTGGCGCAGAACAGGCCGTAGTTCACGCCGCTCACCGCGAAGCGCGCCGCGCTGGAGGCGACCGCGAGGTCGCACATCGCGACGAGCTGGCAGCCGGCCGCGGTGGCGATGCCGTGCACGCGCGCGATCACCGGCACCGGCAGGCGCTGGAGGGCGAGCATCATCCGCGCGCACTGCGCGAACAGGCGCTGGTAGTACTCGAGCGACGGCGCCGCGCGCATCTCCTTCAGGTCGTGCCCGGCGCAGAAGGCCTTGCCCGCCGCGGCGAGCACCAGCACGCGCACGCCGTCGTCGCGCGCGATCGTGTCGAGCTCGTGCTGCAGCGCGGCGATCATCGCCTCGGACAGCGCATTGAAGGCCTGCGGGCGATTCAAGGTGAGCGTGGCCACGCCGCGCGCGTCCTTCGAGTACATCAGCAGCGGGTCGTCGGTGGTCAGCATGGAACGCCTCCGGTCACTCGATCGCGCTGGCGGACTTCGCCCGCTCGCGCAGCTGGAACTTCTGGATCTTGCCGGTCGAGGTCTTGGGGATCTCCTCGAAGCGCACCTCGCGCGGCACCTTGTAGCCGGCCAGCAGGCCGCGGCAGTGCGCGATCAGCTCGTCGGCCGTGGCGCTGGCGCCGGCCTTCAGCTCGACGAAGGCCAGCGGCGTCTCGCCCCACTTCGGATCGGGTCTGGCGACCACCGCGCAGGCCATCACCGCCGGGTGGCGGTACAGCGCGTCCTCCACCTCGATCGAGCTGATGTTCTCGCCGCCGGAGATGATCACGTCCTTGCTGCGGTCCTTGATCTTGACGTAGCGGTCGGGCTCCAGCACCGCGAGGTCGCCGGTGTGGAACCAGCCGCCATCGAACGCCGCGGCGGTGGCGTTCGGGTTCTTGAGGTAGCCCTTCATCACGATGTTGCCGCGGAACATGATCTCGCCCAGGGTCTGCCCGTCGGCCGGCACTTCCTTCATGGTCTGCGGGTCGAGCACGGTCATGCCGTCCTGCAGCGCGTAGCGCACGCCCTGCCGGCCGTTCAGGCGCGTCTGCTCCGCGAGCGACTCGCGCGCCCACGACTCGCGCTTGGCCGCCACCGAGGCCGGGCCGTAGACCTCGGTGAGTCCGTACACGTGGGTGATGTCGAAGCCGATCTTCGCCATGCCCTCGATCATCGCGGCCGGCGGCGCGGCGCCGGCCACCATGCCGCGCACCGCGTGCCGGATGCCCTCGCGCAGCGACGGGTCGGCGTTGACGATCAGGTTGTGCACGATCGGCGCGGCGCAGTAGTGGTCGGCGCCGTGCTCGCGCATCGCGTCGAGGATGGCCTTCGCCTCCACGCGCCGCAGGCACACGTGCGTGCCGGCCTGCAGCGCCACCGTCCACGGGAAGCACCAGCCGTTGCAGTGGAACATCGGCAAGGTCCAGAGGTACTTCGGGAACTGCGGCATGGTCCACGTGACCGCGTTGCACACCGCGTTGAGGTAGGCGCCGCGGTGATGCGTGACCACGCCCTTCGGGTCGCCCGTGGTGCCCGAGGTGTACGAGACGGCGATCGCGTCCCATTCGTCGGTCGGGCCCTGCAGGCGCGCCAGCGGCGCGTGCGCGGCGAGCCAGGCTTCGTACTCGGTGCCCTGCAATCCGTCGACACCGGCCAGCGGGTCGCCGGCGCCCGTGAACTCCGTGTCGCACACGTCCACCACGAACACCTCGCGCCGGTGCCGCTCGCGCAGCAGCCGCAGCGCCTCGCGCATGACCGGCGAGAACTCGCGGTCGGTCAGCAGCACCTTCGCCTCGCAGTGGTTCATCTGCCAGGCCAGCAGCGCCGCGTCGAGCCGCGTGTTCACGGTGTTGAGCACGGCGCCGATGGCCGGCACCGCGTAGTGCGCCTCGATCATCTCGGGGGTGTTGGCGAGCATGGTGCTCACCGTGTCGCAGCTGCCGATGCCGCGCGCCTGCAGCGCCGCGGCCAGCCGGGCCGAGCGGTCGCGGCAGTCGGCCCAGGTGTAGCGCCGCGCGCCGTGCACGACCGCCGGCAGGTCGCCGAAGACCTCGGCCGTGCGCTCGACGAAGCTCACCGGCGTGAGCGCCACGAAGTTGGCCGCGTTGCGGTCGAGGTGCTGGTTGTACATGCCGTTCATGCCATCCCCTTCAGCGCGCCGCGCGGTCCTTCGCGTTCTGCGCCTCGATGCGCTCGCGCGCGGTCTGCCAGTCGGCATCGGTCCACGAGCGCAGTTCGTAGAAGTTGCCGCCGGTGGCCAGCGCGTTGCCGCCGTCCATCATGATGGACTGGCCGGTGAGCCAGTCGCACTGGCCCGGCGCCATCAGGAAGGTCGCGAGGTTCTGCAGCTCGCGCAGCTCGCCGGGGCGCGCCATCGGGTTGCGCTCGCGGCTGCGCGAGCCCGGCTCCTCGCCCGGGTCGAGGCGCTTGCTCATGCCCTCGGTCGGGATCTCGCCCGGCCCCACCGCGTTGAGCCGGATGCCCCACTTCGCCCATTCGACGGCGAGCGACTTCGTCATCACCTCCACCCCCGCCTTGCTCATGGCCGACGGCACGACGTACGGGCTGCCGTTGTCGACCCAGGTGACGATGATGCTCATCACGCTGCGGTACGGCTGCGCCGGCGTCCACTCGCCGCGGCGCGCCTGCTCGATCCAGCGCTTGCCGACCGCCTGCGTCACGTAGAAGCTGCCGTGGAACACGATGTTCGCGATGGCGTCGAAGGCGCGCGGCGACAGGCTCTCGGTGGGCGCGATGAAGTTGCCGGCCGCGTTGTTCACGAGGCCGCTCAGCCCGCCCGTCCGGAACAGCGCGGCCACCATCTCGTCGACCGCCTGCGCGATGCGGATGTCGACGCCGAAGGTGTCGATGCGGCGAGCCGGAAAGCGCTGCCGCCACTCGGCCGCGGTCTCGTCGCACACCGACTGCCGGCGGCCGCAGATCGCGACGTCGGCGCCCAGTTCGAGAAAGCGCTCGGCCATCGCGCGGCCCAGGCCCGTGCCGCCGCCGGTGACCAGGATGCGCTGGCCCGCCATCAGGTCGCTTCTGTACATGCTGGATCTCCGATGCATCGGCTGTGGCGAACCCGGGCGCGAGCGCCTGGTCGCTACGTGCCCGCCGCGGCGAGCGCCTGGTCGATGTCCCAGAGGATGTCGTCGACGTGCTCGAGCCCGACCGACATCCTCACCATGTCGGGCAGCACCCCGGCCGCGCGCTGCTGCGTCTCGTCGAGCTGGCGGTGCGTGGTGGAGGCCGGATGGATGATCAGGGTGCGCGTGTCGCCGATGTTCGCGAGGTGGCTCATGAACTGCGCCGACTCGATGAACCGGACGCCGGCCTCGGGCCCGCCCTTCACGCCGAAGGCGAGCAGGCCCGACGCGCCCGGCGCGCCGCCCACCCGGCGCATCTGACGCGCCAGCAGCGCATGCTGCGGATGGTCGGGCAGCCCGGGATAGTGGACCCAGCTCACGCGCGGGTCGTCGCGCAGGAACTCGGCCACGCGCCGCGCGTTCTCGCAGTGGCGCTCCATGCGCAGCGGCAGGGTCTCGATGCCCTGCAGGATCTGCCACGCGCTGGTCGGCGCGAGCGCGGCGCCGTAGACGCGCAGGGTCTCCATGCGGCAGCGCATGGTGAAGCCGAAGTCGCCGAAGGTCTCGTGGAAGATCACGCCGTGGTAGCCCGGCGAGGGCTGCGTCATGCCGGGGAACTTGCCGTTGTCCCACGGGAAGCGCCCGCCCTCGACCACCACGCCGCCGAGGGTGGTGCCGTGGCCGCCGAGGTACTTGGTGGCCGAGTGCACCACTATGTCTGCGCCGAACGCGAGCGGGTTGCACAGGTACGGCGACGGCACGGTGTTGTCGATGATCAGCGGCACGCCGTGCGCGTGGGCCACCTCCGCCACGGCCGCGATGTCGAGCACCGCGAGGCTGGGGTTGCCGAGGCTCTCGGCAAAGACGGCGCGCGTGCCCGGTCGCATCGCCTCGGCGAAGGCCTCGGGCCGCGTCGCGTCGACGAAGGTGGTCTCGATGCCGTACCGGGCGAGGTTGACGGCGAGCATGGTGACCGTGCCGCCGTACAGCGCGCCGGCCGCCACCACGTGGTCGCCGGCCTGCAGCAGCGTCATCAGCGCCAGCGCCTCGGCCGCCATGCCGCTGGCCGCCGCCACGGCCGCCCGGCCGCCTTCGAGCGCGGCCACGCGTTCTTCCAGCGCGGCGACCGTCGGATTCGACAGCCGCGAGTACACGTTGCCGAAGGTCGCCAGGTTGAACAGCGCGGCCGCGTGCTCGGCGCTGTCGAACACGAAGCTGGTGGTCTGGTAGATCGGCAGCGCGCGTGCGCCGGTGGCCGCGTCGGGGATCTGCCCGGCGTGGATGGCCAGGGTCTCGGGATGGAAGCGGCGGTCGGCCACGTCGCCCCGCCCTACACCGGCCGCCGCGCCGAGATGACGCGCGTGTTGACGCCGGCCCAGTGCAGCCCGCCGAACAGCCGCGCGTGCTCGATCTTCACGCAGCGGTCCATCACCGAGTCGAGCCCCGCGTCGCGCGCGATGCGGTCGGCCTCGAGGTTGGCCACGCCGAGCTGCTGCCACAGGCAGCGGGCGCCGATCGCGACCGCGCTGCGCGCGATCGGCGGCACGTCGGCCGGCTTGCGGAACACGTCGACCATGTCCACCGGCCCGGGAATGTCTTCGAGCCGCGCGTAGCAGCGCTCGCCGAGCACCGACTCGTAGCGCGGGTTGACCGGGATCACGCGGTAGCCGTGCTGCTGCATGTAGGCGGCCGCGAAGTGGCTCGGCCGGTGCCACTCGGCCGACAGGCCCACCACCGCGATGGTGCGGCAGGACTTCAGGATGCGGCGCAGCGAGGCGATGTCGTCGGCCATGCCGCGACCTTACCCGATGGACGGCGCGCCTCCATCGGGGGCAACACGGCCGCGCGGCGGCTCGCGCCCGCGCCGGCCGCTCAGGCGGCGGCGCCGCGCAGCATGCCGGTGCCGTCGTGGCAGTTCAGGTACTCGAAGCACTGTTCGTGCGCCGCGGCCACCGTCACCTCGTGGTAGAGCTTGAGCTTCGCGGCCGGACCGAGCTTCATGAGGTAGCGCATCGCCGCGCCGAAGATCGCCACGTGCGTGGGGTGCGACTCCGACCAGCGCTCCAGCGCCGCGAGGTCGCGCCACCAGCTCATGCCGAAGCTCTTGTCGGTGTCGCGCCCGTCGGCGCCGACCACGCGCATGTAGCGGTTGGCGAAGCAGCCGACCGGCAGGCCCTCGTCGCGCAGGAAGTCCATGCCGTCGCGCAGCACGGGCTCGACGTCCTCGAGGTACATGCGGCGCTCGGCGTCGTCGGTGTCGCTCCAGTCCTGGCCCGAACGGATCAGGCACAGGTTGTCGTGCGGGACCACGCGCCGCCGCGCGCCGTCGGCCTGCACTCGAGGCGCGCCGCGTGCGGGCATGAGGTCGGTCTGCGACAGCGGGATGCGGTCGCGCATGCCGCCCCAGTAGGCGTGCTCCTGCACCGGGCCGCTCATGCCGTCGGCCAGCACGGCCACGCCTTCGCTGCGATCGGGCGCGGAGAACAGGGTCTCGAAGCGCTCGACGCCGGGGCGCAGGATCTCGCTGAAGGTACCGAAGCCGTCGCCGGCCACGCGGCCGTCGGTCCATTGCCGCCCATGCGCGGCGAACCAGCGGTCGAACGCGCCCGCGTCGTCCCAGTAGGCGATGGTGACGACGTTGTCGAAGCCGGCCGCGTCGGTCTCGCGCGCGCGGTCGTGGTGGCGCGGGCCGCCGGCCGCGCCGAGCCAGCCGTCGAGCGTGCGCAGCGCTGCGTCGACGGCCGGCGTGCGTGCGCGGAACTGCACGCCCAGGTAGGCCATCACCACCTGCTTGACCGACGGCTTGAAGCGCGCGACGAACGACGGGTACGGCGGCACGAACTGGTCCGCCCCGGCGCGCCGCGGGCAGCGGCGCTCGGCCCGCAGGTGTTCGGGGATCGACGATTCGAGCGTCATCGCGGCGCTCCTCAGGCCGCTTCGCGGCTGGCCGCGACGCGCAGGTTGGCGGGAGCCGGCAGCGCCTTGCAGGCGGACGCGCGAAGGGCCGGAATCGAAATGAACAGCGGGGCGTGGAGCGTCCGCTCGATGTCCACCGGCCGCCGAATCGAGCGATCGAAGTAGAGCTC
>CAZFET010000040.1:2088-6241 GCA_964517545.1 uncultured Burkholderiaceae bacterium | reverse complement strand
GCCGGCTCGTCGTCCTCGGCGCGCTCGACCTCGAGCGCGCGGCGCTGGCGCGCGATCACGCGGTCGCCCGGCGTCTGGTCGAGCACCAGCCGGGTGACGTCGGGCCGCGCATAGTGCCCGGCCGGGTCGGCCGCGGCCTTGGCCAGCGAGATCATCCCGAGGTCGAGGTCGGCGTAGACCAGCCCCTCCTGGTCCTCGGGCAGCGGCGCGTGCATCAGCCGACCGTCGGGTGCGTAGATGCGGGCGAAGCCGCCGCCGGGCAGCAGCAGCTGCTGCTTCACCGGGTCGTCGCCGCACAGCATCTTCACCATCTCGGGCGAGACCGTCGCGCACGGCGCGATCACGTAGCACTGCCCCTCGACCGCGTAGATCTGGCTCGCCGCGTTGTTGACCTCCGCGCCGAGCGCGTGCGCGCCGCCGCGGTACAGCGAGAAGCTCGGCCACGCCGCGATGTGCACCTGCTCGTTCTGCGCGTACATGGCGTACTTCGACAGCGGCTGCAGGTGCTCCCAGCAGCACAGCGCGCCGACGCGGCCCAGCGGCGTGTCGTGTACCGCGAGGTGGCTGCCGTCGCCTTCGCCGAACACGGTGCGCTCGACGTGCGTGGGCTTGAGCTTGCGGCGCTTCGCGATGGTCTCGCCGTCGGCGCCGATGATCCACTGCCCCATGTACAGGCTGCCGCCGGCCTTCTCGCTGTGGCCCATCACGACCACGATGCGGTGCTGCTTCGCGGCCTGCGCGATGCGCTCGGCCTGCGGCGAGCCGTAGACCAGCGAGTGGTCGTGGTAGCGCTGGATGAACTGCATGCCCCAGGCCGGCGAATCGAGCCAGATGAACCACGGATAACCGGGCAGCCAGGTCTCGGGGAAGGCGATCATCTGCGCGCCGTGGCGCGCCGCCTCGGCGATCAGCCCGACCGCCTTGTCGACGGACGCGTCGAGGTCGAGGAACACGGGGGCCGCCTGGACGGCGGCGGCGCGGAACTTCGGGTGGGCAACGGTCATGGCAGTCTCCTGCGGAGGTCGTTCGGTGGTGTCCGATGGCGCTCGGGCGTGGTCCGTGGCCGATCGCCCGGCGATCCGCGCTTCGGATGGGGACGCATGCTAGGAACGGCGCGCGCGCGCCGCTTGCCTGTGCGTCGCGCCGGTCTTGACTGGTCGTCGCAGCGCCGGCCGGCGCGCCCGCGCTCGGGCGTTTGCCGCCTTGCGGTGCCCGCCGGCGCGCCCTAGGCTCACGCTCCATGACGATCCGCCTGTCCACCGACGCCGTGCCGGGCCGCGAACGACTCGCGTACTGGATCGACGCCGTGTGCGACACCTACGTGCAGCTCGACTGCGACGCGCTCAGCGCCGGCGGCGCGCTCGCCGGCGAGACCGTGGTCGACAAGCTCGCCACGCTGGAGCTGTCGCGCGTGACCTCCACCTCGCAGCACGTGCGGCGCACGCCCGCGCGGATCGCGGCGGCCGGCGAGGACTACTTCCTCGTGAGCATCCAGACCGAAGGCAGCGGCATGGTGATGCAGGACGGCCGCTGCGCCACCTTGCGTCCCGGCGACTTCGCGCTGTACGACAGCACGCGCCCCTACGAGCTGCTGTTCGAGCACGACTTCCAGCAGTTCGTGCTCATGCTGCCGGGCGCCGCGCTGCGCCGGCAGCTGCGCGACACGCACCTGCTCACCGCGCAGCGGGTGTCGGGCTCGCGCGGCGCGGGCCACCTGATGATCGGCATGATCCGCACCCTGGCCGACGACATCGGCACCTTGGAACCGGCGTCGGCGGCGGCGGTCGCCGACAGCGTGTCGAACATCCTGGTGGCCGGGCTGAGCACCTTGCCGAAGGCGCAGCCGGCGCCGGTGTCCAGTCTCACGGCGCTGCACCGCGAACAGGTCAAGGACTGCGTGCGCCGCCACCTGCGCGACCCGTCGCTGAGCGTCGGGCGCATCGCCGCCGAGCTGCGCGTGTCGGTCAGCACCTTGCACCGCGCGTTCGCCGGCGAGCAGTGCTCGATCAGCGACTGGATCTGGTCGCAGCGGCTCGAAGGCGTGCGCCGCGAGCTGTGCGACCCCAGCGCCCACGTGCGCAGCCTGAGCGAGCTGGCCTTCGCGTGGGGCTTCAACGACGCCGCCCACTTCAGCCGCGCGTTCAAGGCGCGCTACGGCTGCTCGCCGCGCGAGATGCGCGACGCGGGCCGCGCGCCGCGCGCCTGAGCGTTCGATCGCCGGCGGCGCCTCGGCTACACTGCGCCCCGGCCAGGAGAGAGCCGCCACGAGCGGCCGCCGAAGGCGAGCCGCAAGGCGAAACGCTCAGGCAGAAGGACTGGCCGACGCTTCCGCAAGGGGGCGATCCTCACTGGAGAGAGACCGGCGCGAGCCGGTCCACCGAAGGGGCAAGCGGCACGCGGTGACTCACCGCCGCCGCCAATCTCTCAGGTAAAGCGGACAGCGAGGGCTTGAACACCACGGCGAACCGTGGATGATGCTTGCCAAGCCCTCGGGAGACGTTCCATGTCCGACGCCGCTGCCCCCCTCGCCAGGACCCCGCTGCACGCGCTGCACCTCGAACTCGGCGCGAAGATGGTGCCGTTCGCCGGCTACGAGATGCCGGTGCACTACCCCGGCGGCATCCTCGCCGAGCATCGCCACTGCCGCGAGTCGGCCGTGCTGTTCGACGTGTCGCACATGGGCCAGATCCGGCTCACCGACGCGGCCGACGGCCGCGAGGCGGCGAAGGCGCTGGAGTCGCTGGTGCCGGTGGACGTGCTCGACCTGGAGCCGGGCCGCCAGCGCTACGCCTTCTTCACCAACAGCCACGGCGGCATCCTCGACGACCTGATGATCACGCGGCGCGAGCGCGACTTGCTGCTCGTGGTCAACGCCGCGTGCAAGCACGCCGACCTGAAGCACCTCGTCACGCACCTGGGCCATCGCTGCGCCGTCACGCCGATGTTCGAGGAGCGCGCGCTGCTCGCGCTGCAGGGGCCGAAGGCGGTGCACGCGCTGGCCGCGCTGAACCCGGAGGTCGAGCGGCTCGTGTTCCAGCGCGGCGGCTCGTTCATGCTCGCCGGCCAGGACTGCTTCGTCACCCGCTCCGGCTACACCGGCGAGGACGGCTTCGAGATCGGCGTGCCGGCCGAAGGCGCGGTCGCGCTGGCGAAGGCGCTGCTCGCGCGCCCCGAAGTCCGGCCTGCCGGGCTGGGCGCGCGCGACACCCTGCGGCTCGAGGCCGGCCTGTGCCTCTATGGCCACGACATCGACGCCAACACCACGCCGATCGAGGCCGGACTCGCGTGGGCGATCCAGAAGGTGCGCCGCCCCGGCGGCGCGCGCGCCGGGCACTACCCGGGCGCCGCGGTCATCGAGAGCCAGCTCGCCAACGGCACCACCAACAAGCGAGTGGGTCTGGTCGGGCTGGAACGCGTGCCGGTGCGCGAAGGCGCCGCGCTCACCGACCTGAAGGGCCACAAGCTCGGCCGCGTGACCAGCGGCACCCTGGGCCCCAGCGTCGACAAGCCGATCGCGATGGCCTACCTCGCCGCCAACCACGCGGCGAGCAGCCACGAGGTCTACGCCGACGTGCGCGGCAAGAAGCTGCCGATGCGCGTGCACCCGCTGCCCTTCACGCCTCACCGCTATCACCGCGGCTGAACGCCGCCCGCACCGAAGCCCCGCCGACGCACACCCGAAGGAGAACGCCGATGACGACGATGTACACCCCCGACCACGAGTGGATCAACATCGAGGACCACGAGGCCGCGGTCGTGGGGATCACGCACCACGCGCAGGACGCGCTCGGCGACGTGGTGTTCGTCGAACTGCCCGAGGTCGGCCGCACCTACAAGAAGGGCGAGGTCGCCGGCGTGGTCGAGTCGGTGAAGGCCGCCGCCGACCTCTACATGCCCGTGGGCGGCGAGGTGGTGGAGGTCAACGAGGCGCTGCGCGCCGACCCGTCGCTGGCCAACTCCGACCCGTTGGGCAACGGCTGGTTCTTCAAGGTGCACGTCACCGACATGGCCGAGTTCGAGCAGCTGATGGACGGCCCGGAATACGACGCGCTGCTGAAGAAGTCCACCTGAGCCCCCGACCGCCCCGCCCTCCCGCCACCACTGCCCATGCTGATGTCGACCACACCGCCGCTCGCCGGACTCGAGAACCCGA
>CAZFET010000040.1:0-2078 GCA_964517545.1 uncultured Burkholderiaceae bacterium | reverse complement strand
GGCGCGGCCTCGCGCCAGGCGCTGATCGACGCCGTGGTGCCGCGCTCGATCGCGCGCACGCGGCCGATGCGCTTGCCGCCGGCGGCGAGCGAGGCGCAGGCGCTGGCCGAGCTGCGCGCCATCGCGGAGAAGAACCGCGTGCTCAAGAGCTTCATCGGGCAGGGCTACCACGGCACGCACACGCCGGGCGTCATCCTGCGCAACGTGCTGGAGAACCCGGCCTGGTACACGGCCTACACGCCGTACCAGGCCGAGATCTCGCAGGGCCGCATGGAGGCGCTGATCAACTTCCAGACCATGGTGACCGACCTCACCGGCATGGACATCGCCAACGCGTCGATGCTCGACGAGGCGACTGCCGCGGCCGAGGCGGTGACGCTGGCCAGGCGCAGCGTGAAGTCGAAGTCCGACACCGTCGTCGTCGCCGCCGACTGCCATCCGCAGACGATCGAGGTGATCCGCACCCGCGCCGAGCCGCTGGGCATCACGCTGGCGATGGCCGGCTCGGGGCCCGAGTGGGACGCGCTGATCGCCGGTGGCGACTATTTCGCCGCGGTCATCGGCTACCCGACCACGAGCGGCTCGATCCACGACCTGCGCGCCGACGCCGAGCGCATCCACGCCCACCAGGCGGCGCTGATCGTCTGCACCGACCTGCTCGCGCTGACGCTGCTCGTGCCGCCCGGCGAGTGGGGCGCCGACATCGTCGTCGGCTCGAGCCAGCGCTTCGGCGTGCCGATGGGCGGCGGCGGCCCTCACGCCGCCTTCATGGCCTGCCGCGACGAGTTCAAGCGCTCGCTGCCGGGCCGGCTGGTCGGCGTCAGCGTCGACGCCCACGGCGCACCCGCCTACCGCCTCGCGCTGCAGACGCGCGAGCAGCACATCCGGCGCGAGAAGGCCACCTCCAACATCTGCACCGCGCAGGTGCTGCCGGCCGTGATCGCGAGCATGTATGCGGTCTACCACGGGCCGAAGGGGCTGAAGCGCATCGCGCAGCGCGTCGCCTCGTACACCGCGATCCTGGCCGAGGGCCTGAAGCGCCTCGGCCACGCGCCGCGCAACCTCGACGGCGCCTTCGACACGCTGACGCTGCAGACCGACGGCCGCACCGGCGCCTATGTCGACGCCGCGCTGCGCGCCGGCATGAACCTGCGCCGCTTCCGCGAGTGGGACGACGCCTACATCGGCATCACGCTCGACGAAACCACCACGCGCGACGACGTCGTCGCG
Source organism: uncultured Burkholderiaceae bacterium (assembly GCA_964517545.1). Classification (GTDB taxonomy): domain Bacteria; phylum Pseudomonadota; class Gammaproteobacteria; order Burkholderiales; family Burkholderiaceae_C; genus CAZFET01. The sequence continues at coordinate 848 of CAZFET010000040.1, read as the reverse complement.
CTGTGGCGCGTGTTCGCGCCCGGCGCTGCCCGACTTTGCCGAGTTCGAGCGCGGCATCGAGCCGCTGATCCCGCCGGCGCTGCGCCGCACGAGCGACTACCTGACGCACCCGGTCTTCAACTCGCACCACAGCGAGACCGAGATGCTGCGCTACATCCGCCGGCTCTCCGACAAGGACCTCGCACTCGATCGCACGATGATCCCGCTCGGCTCGTGCACGATGAAGCTCAACGCCACGGCCGAGATGATCCCGATCACCTGGCCGCAGTTCGCGCACATCCACCCGTTCGCGCCGGCCGAGCAGCGCGAGGGCTACGCGCTGCTCGACGCGCAGCTGCGCGACTGGCTGTGCCAGGCCACTGGCTACACCGGCATCAGCCTGCAGCCCAACGCCGGCTCGCAGGGCGAATACGCCGGCCTGCTGGCGATCCGCGGCTGGCAGCGCGCGCGCGGCCAGGGGCACCGCAACGTCTGCCTGATTCCCGAGTCGGCGCACGGCACCAACCCGGCGAGCGCGCAGATGGTCGGCATGAGCGTGGTCGGCGTGAAGTGCGATCCGCTCGGCAACGTCGACATGCGCGACCTGCAGGCCAAGTGCGAGCAGCACAGCGACAAGCTCGCCGCGATCATGATCACCTACCCGAGCACCTACGGCGTGTTCGATCCGCACGTCAAGGAGCTGTGCGAGCTGGTGCACCGCCACGGCGGTCGCGTCTACGTCGACGGCGCGAACATGAACGCGCTCGTCGGCCTGGCCGCGCCGGGCGAGTTCGGCGGCGACGTGAGCCACCTCAACCTGCACAAGACCTTCTGCATCCCGCACGGCGGCGGCGGCCCCGGCGTCGGCC
>CAZFET010000039.1:11533-16543 GCA_964517545.1 uncultured Burkholderiaceae bacterium | reverse complement strand
ACCCGGAGTTCGACGCCTGGCGCTGGAACGATTACTGGGTGCCGCTGGACGTGGTCATCGAGTTCAAGCGCGACGTGTACCAGATGGCGCTCACCGAACTCGCGCGCTACCTGCCACGACAGAACCAACACAACCGCTACCTGCGTTCGGGCATGCGCCCCAATCGCGATGCGCCGCGGCCCGCGCAGGCGGAGCCGCACGAGCAGGCGCCGGCGGCGCCGTCAGCTCAGGACGAGGTTCGTCCGGTGGATGAGCTCGGGCTCGTTGGCAAACCCGAGCAGCGACTCGATCTGCGATGACGGCTTGCGCGCGATGAGGCGCGCCTCGGCCGACGAGTAGTTCGCCAGCCCGCGCGCGACCTCGTGCCCGTCGGGCGCGCGCACCGCGATCACGTCGCCGCGGTGGAAGTCGCCCTGCACCTCGACCACGCCGATCGGCAGCAGGCTCTTGCCCTCGTCGCGCAGCTTGGCGACGGCACCGTCGTCCACGACCACCGCGCCGCGCAGCTGCAGCTGGTCGGCCATCCACTGCTTGCGCGCGGCGAGCTTCGGCGTCGAGGCGACGAGCGCGCTGCCGATGGACTCGCCGGCCGCCAGTCGCAGCAGCACGTCGGGCTCGCGGCCCCACGCGATGATGGTGGACGCGCCGCTGCCGGCCGCGCGCCGCGCCGCGAGCACCTTGGTGATCATGCCGCCCTTGCCGATGGCCGAACCGGAGCCGCCGGCCATGCGCTCGAGCTCGGGGTCGCCCGCGCGTGCCTCGTCGATGAAGCGTGCGGCCGGGTCCTTGCGCGGGTCGGCCGAGTACAGGCCGCGCTGGTCGGTCAGGATGACCAGCGCGTCGGCCTCGATCAGGTTGGCCACCAGCGCGCCGAGCGTGTCGTTGTCGCCGAACTTGATCTCGTCGTTGACGACCGTGTCGTTCTCGTTGATGACCGGCACCACCTGGTGCGCGAGCAGGGTCAGCAGGGTCGAGCGCGCGTTGAGGTAGCGCTCGCGGTCGGCGAGGTCGGCGTGCGTCAGCAGCACCTGCGCGCTGGCCAGGCCGAAGGCACGCAGCGACGTCTCGTAGATCTGCGCCAGACCCATCTGCCCGACGGCAGCAGCCGCCTGCAGTTCGTTGAGCTCCTTCGGGCGGGTGCGCCAGCCGAGGCGCTTCATGCCCTCGGCCACGGCGCCGCTGGAGACCATGACCACCTCGCGGCCCTGCTGCGCGAGGCCGGCGAGCTGGCGCGCCCAGTTGCCGATGGCGTCGGCGTCGAGCCCGCGGCCTTCGTTGGTGACCAGGGTCGAGCCGACCTTGACGACGATGCGGCGGGCGTCGCGCAGCACGCTAGCCATCGGCGACCCCGGGTGCGCCGCCGGCCGGCGAGAAGCGTGGATCGACCGTCGGCTCGGGCTCGCGCTTGGCGGCCGCGACGTGTTCGTAGACGGCCCGCACGAGCGGCTCGAGACCCTCGCGCGCCAGCGCCGAGATGGCGAACGCCGGCCCCTTCCAGCGCATGCGCCGCACGAACCCGGCGACGCGCGCCGCGCGCTCCTCGGCCGGCAATTTGTCGATCTTGTTGAGCACCAGCCAGCGCGGCTTGGCGTGCAGCGCCGGGTCGTACTTCTTCAACTCGGCGAGGATGGCCTTCGCCTGCGCGACGGGGTCGACGCCGTCGTCGAACGGCGCGATGTCGACCACGTGCAGCAGCAGGCGCGTGCGCTGCAGGTGGCGCAGGAACTGGTGCCCGAGGCCGGCGCCTTCCGCCGCGCCCTCGATCAGCCCCGGAATGTCGGCCACCACGAAGCTCTGCTCCGGTCCGACGCGCACCACGCCGAGATTGGGATGCAAGGTGGTGAACGGATAGTCCGCGATCTTCGGCCGCGCGTTCGACACCGCCGCGATCAGGGTGGACTTGCCGGCGTTGGGCATGCCCAGCAGGCCGACGTCGGCCAGCACGCGCAGTTCGAGCTTGAGCTTCCTCGCCTCGCCCGGCCAGCCCGGCGTGCTCTGTCGCGGCGCGCGGTTGGTGCTGCTCTTGTAGTGGAGGTTGCCGAAGCCGCCGTCGCCGCCCTGGGCGAGCAGCACCCTCTGGCCGTCCGTCAGGAGCTCGGCGATGACTTCGCCGCGATCGAGATCCGTGACGATCGTGCCCACCGGCATGCGCAGCACGATGTCGTCGCCGGCCGCGCCGAACTGATCCGAGCCGCGGCCCGGTTCGCCGTTGCGCGCCTCGTGCCGCCGCGCATAGCGGTAGTCGATCAGCGTGTTGAGGTTGCGGTCCGCCACCGCCCACACGCTGCCGCCGCGACCACCGTCGCCGCCGTTCGGTCCGCCGTAGGGGATGAACTTCTCGCGCCGAAAGCTCACGCAGCCGGCGCCGCCGTGGCCGGCCGCGACGTCGATGGTGGCTTCGTCGACGAACTTCATGATGTCGCTTCGATGGTAGCGTCCCGCCAAAGCACGAAGCCCCGGCGGGCCGGGGCTTCGTGACGGGAGCGCGATGTCGGTCAGACCGGCGTGACGCTCACCGTCTGGCGGTTCTGCGGGCCCTTGACCGCGTAGCTCACGCGACCGTCGATCAGCGCGAACAGCGAATGGTCGCGGCCGATGCCGACGTTGTCGCCCGGATGGAAGCGCGTACCGCGCTGGCGCACGATGATCGAGCCGGCCGGCACGACCTGGCCGCCGAACACCTTGACGCCGAGCATCTTCGGCTGGGAATCACGTCCGTTGCGGGTGGAACCGCCGCCCTTTTTCTGTGCCATGGTTGTCGACTCCTCAGGCAGTGACCGCGCTGATCTGCAGCTCGGTGTAGGCCTGCCGGTGGCCCTGGTGCTTCTGATAGTGCTTGCGGCGGCGCATCTTGAAGATGCGCACCTTGTCGTGCTTGCCGTGCGCGACGACCGTCGCCTTCACGCTGGCACCTGCCACGAGTGGATCGCCGACCTTCAGGTCTGCGCCGTTGCCCACGGCGAGCACCTGGTCGAGCACGATCTCCTGGCCGATGTCCGCAGCAATCTGTTCTACCTTGATCTTTTCGCCGGCAGCTACCTTGTATTGCTTGCCACCGGTTTTTACGACCGCGTACATGGGGAATCCTTTCGTCCAACCCCGCTCTTCGGACCCTTGTCGCGAGCGCGGAGCCTGAAATTCTAGCATCGCGGCCCCTTCCGTCTGTCGACGCAAGGGGGCTTCCTATAATCCGTCGCTTCCGACGTGCCGCCGTGTCCTCCTCGCAGCTCCAGACTCCCTCCGTGACGCGCGTCGGCCCGCCTGACCCGCTGTCGGCCGACATGGAGGCCGTGGACCGCGTGATCCGGCAGCGCCTGTCGTCCGACGTGGCGCTGATCAACCAGATCTCCCACTACATCGTGAGCGCCGGCGGGAAGCGCATCCGGCCACGGCTCGTGTTGCATTTCGCCAACGCGCTGGGATTCGACGGTCCGGAGCGCCATGAGCTGGCCGCGATCGTCGAGTTCATCCACACCGCCACCTTGCTGCACGACGACGTGGTCGATGAGTCGTCGCTGCGTCGCGGCCGCCAGACCGCGAACGCGCTCTTCGGCAACGCCGCCAGCGTGCTGGTCGGCGACTTCCTCTACTCGCGCGCGTTCCAGATGATGGTGTCGGTGAACCGCATGCGCGTCCTGGACGTGCTGGCCGACGCCACCAACGTCATCGCCGAGGGCGAGGTCCTGCAGCTGATGAACATGCACGACCCCGACCTGTCGGTCGAGGACTACCTGCGCGTGATCCGCTTCAAGACGGCCAAGCTGTTCGAGGCCAGCGCCCGGCTCGGCGCGGTGCTCGCGGACGCGTCGCCCGGACTGGAGGACGACTGCGCGTCGTTCGGCCGGTCGCTGGGCACGGCGTTCCAGCTGGTCGACGACTTGCTCGACTACGAAGGCGCGACGGCCGAACTCGGCAAGAACGTCGGCGACGACCTCCGCGAAGGCAAGCCCACCTTGCCTCTGCTGGTGGCGATGGAACGGGGCACCGCCGACGAGCGCGCGACCATCCGCCACGCGATCGAGCACGGCGAGATCGAGCGGCTGAAGGACATCGTCGAGATCGTGCGGCGCACGGGCGCGCTCGAAGCCACGCGTGCGGCCGCTCGGGCCGAAGCCGAGAAGGCACGCGCGAGTCTTCGCGGAGTGCCCGAGGGTCCGCACCGCGCGGCTTTGCTAGAATTGTGTGTTCGATCGGTCGAGCGCTCGTCCTGAGCGCTGCGAGCCTGACGAAGGCGGCGTTTCGAGCGCCGATCCGATCGGGGTGTAGCTTAGCCTGGTAGAGCGCTACGTTCGGGACGTAGAGGCCGGTGGTTCGAATCCACTCACCCCGACCAGACCCTCCTGTTCGCACCTGTCCGCCCCCTCGTGACGCACGTCACGCAGGTGGCTGCCAACTGTTGCCCGGACCCGCCGATCGCCGTGGGGGCCGCGGTTTACAGTGCCAGAACGATCAGCGATGATCGGCCGGCTTTCCCTCGGTGAGTGAGTCAACGCTGCAGGCTGTGGACACATTGGCAGATACGCCGCAATCGGCCTTGTCGGGCGTCGCCCGCGTGCTCGTTCACGCCGGGCGACTGAACCCCAAGGTCGCCGAAGACCTGGTCAAGTCTTCGAAGGAGAAGCGCTCCAGCTTCGTGCAGGCCGTGATCGGAGCCGGTGCGGTGTCGCCTGCGGACCTGGCGCATACGCTGTCCACGACCCTGGCCCTTCCGCTGCTCGACCTCTCGGCCGTGGATCCGCAGCGGCTGCCGCGCGGCGTCATCGACGGCAAGCTCGCCTCGCAGTACCAGGTGGTCGTGCTGGGCAAGCGCGGCAACCGGCTGTTCATCGCCGGCGCCGACCCGACCGACCAGGAAGCCGTCGAGCGCATCAAGTTCGCCACGCAGCTGTCGCCGGAGTGGGTGATCGTCGAGCACGACAAGCTGTCGCGCCTGCTCGAAGCGCAGGGCACGACGGCGAGCGAGTCGCTCGAGGCGCTGGTGTCCGGCGACTTCGCGTTCGACGTGACGGA
>CAZFET010000039.1:0-11523 GCA_964517545.1 uncultured Burkholderiaceae bacterium | reverse complement strand
ACGAGGTCCCCTCCGACCTCGAGGCCGCCCTCGTCGACGTGACGGACGACGCGACCGGCGAGCAGCAGACTGCCGACGTCTCCGCCGAAGTCGAGGACGCGCCCGTCGTCCGCTTCCTGCAGAAGATGCTGATCGACGCGATCAACATGCGCGCGTCGGACCTGCACTTCGAGCCTTACGAGTACCACTACCGGGTGCGCTTTCGCATCGACGGCGAGCTTCGCGAGATCACGCAGCCGCCGATCGCCATCAAGGACAAGCTGTCCTCGCGCATCAAGGTCATCAGCCGCCTCGACATCGCCGAGAAGCGCGTGCCGCAGGACGGCCGCATGAAGCTGAAGTTCGGCAACAAGGCGATCGACTTCCGCGTGTCGACCTTGCCGACGCTCTTCGGCGAGAAGATCGTCATCCGTATCCTCGACTCGTCGAGCGCCAAGCTCGGTATCGATGCACTGGGCTACGAGAAGATCGAGAAGGAACGTCTGCTCACGGCGATCCAGCGGCCGTACGGCATGGTGCTGGTGACCGGCCCGACGGGTTCGGGCAAGACGGTGTCGCTGTACACCTGCCTGAACATCCTGAACCAGCCCGGCGTCAACATCTCGACGGTCGAAGACCCCGCCGAAATCAACCTGCCCGGTGTGAACCAGGTCAACGTGAACGACAAGGCCGGCCTCACGTTCGCGGCCGCGCTGCGCTCGTTCCTGCGCCAGGACCCGGACATCATCATGGTCGGCGAGATCCGTGACCTGGAGACGGCCGACATCGCGATCAAGGCGGCCCAGACCGGCCACATGGTGATGTCGACCCTGCACACGAACGACGCGCCGACCACGCTGACGCGCCTGCTGAACATGGGCGTCGCGCCGTTCAACATCGCCTCGAGCGTGCTGCTCATCACCGCGCAGCGCCTGGCGCGCCGTCTGTGCGAGAACTGCAAGCAGCCGGCGGACTACCCGCGCGAGGCGATGCGCAAGGCCGGCTTCACCGACGACGACCTCGACGGCACCTGGAAGCCGTACCGCGCCGTCGGCTGCACGTCGTGCAACAACGGCTACAAGGGCCGGGTCGGCCTGTACCAGGTGATGCCGATCACCGAAGAGATCCAGAAGATCATCCTGGCCGAAGGCACGGCGCTCGACATCGCCGCGGCGGCGCAGCGCGACGGCGTGCGCGACCTGCGCCAGTCCGGGTTGTTGAAGGTCCGCTCGGGCGTCACGACGCTCGAGGAAGTCATCTCGGTGACGAACGAATAACCGACACGATCAGAGCAAGCATGGGGGCCCGGCCCCCGGAGGCACCATGGCAACAGCAGCAGCCGCCGCGAAGGGCATCAAGGAGTTCGTGTTCGAGTGGGAAGGCCGCGACCGCAACGGCAAGATCGTCCGCGGCGAACAGCGCGCCGGCGGCGAGGCGATGGTCAGTGCCAGCCTGCGGCGCCAGGGCATCCTCGTCACCAAGGTCAAGAAGCGCAAGCTGAGCGGCGGCCGCTCGATCAAGCAGAAGGACATCGCGGTCTTCACGCGCCAGCTGGCCACGATGATGAAGGCCGGCGTGCCGCTGCTGCAGGCGTTCGACATCGTTGCGCGCGGCAGCCCGAACCCCCGGCTCACGCGCCTGCTGACCGACATCCGCTCCGACGTCGAGACCGGCACGAGCCTGTCGGCCGCGTTCCGCAAGCACCCGCTGTATTTCGACTCGCTGTACTGCAACCTCGTCGAGGCCGGCGAGGCCGGCGGCATCCTGGAAGAGCTGCTGGACCGCCTGGCCATGTACCAGGAGAAGATCGTCGCGCTGAAGAACAAGGTGCGCTCGGCGCTGATCTACCCGGCCGCGGTGGTCGTGGTCGCGATCGTCGTGCTGATCGTCATCATGATCTTCGTGATCCCGGCCTTCAAGGACGTGTTCAAGTCCTTCGGCGCCGACCTGCCCGCGCCGACCCTGATGGTCATCGCGATGTCGGACTTCTTCGTCGGCAACTGGTACATCCTGCTGCCCGCGCTGTTCGGCGGCGCGTACTTCTTCTTCGAGTCGTGGCGCCGCAGCGAGAAGATGCAGAAGTTCATGGACCGCGCGCTGCTGAAGGTGCCGATCTTCGGCGACCTCGTCCACAAGTCGGCGGTGGCCCGCTGGACGCGCACGCTGGCCACGATGTTCGCGGCCGGCGTGCCGCTGGTCGAGGCGCTCGACTCCGTCGGCGGCGCCTCGGGCAATGCCGTGTTCGCCGAGGCCACCGAGCAGATCCAGAAGGACGTCTCCACCGGCACCGCGCTCACCACCGCGATGCAGACCACCGGCGTGTTCCCGAGCATGGTGCTGCAGATGGCCTCGATCGGCGAAGAGTCCGGCTCGCTGGACCACATGCTGTCGTGCTGATCGGCGGCATCGTCATCTCGATGTCCCTGCCGATCTTCAAGCTCGGCGCGGTGGTCTGACCGCACGTCGCACCGGTCCGTGCTCGACCCTCAGGTCCAGTCGCTGCTGCTGTCGCCCGCCACGCTGGCCGTGCTCGGCCTGCTGGTGGGCAGCTTTCTCAACGTGGTGGTGCACCGGCTGCCGCTCATCCTCGAGCGCGGCTGGAAGCGCGACAGCGCCGAGATGCTCGGCGTCAGCGTCGAGCTGCCCGCCGAGATCGGCATCGCGCGGCCGCGCTCGCGCTGCCCGAAGTGCGGTCACCAGATCCGCTGGTACGAGAACATCCCGGTACTGAGCTGGCTGTGGCTGCGCGGCCGCTGCTCGGCGTGCAAGACGCCGATCTCCGCGCGCTACCCGGTCGTGGAACTGCTCACCGGCGTGCTGTTCGCCGCGACCGCGTGGCGCTTCGGCGCGCAGCCCGTCACCTTGCTGTGGTGCGGCTTCGTCGCGGCGCTGGTGGCGCTGGCCGCGATCGACTGGGACACGACGCTGCTGCCCGACGGCATCACCTTGCCGTTGCTGTGGACGGGGCTCGTCGCCGCGGCGCTCGGCTGGACCATCCCGCTGTCCACGGCGCTGTGGGGCGCCGTCGCCGGCTACCTGTCGCTGTGGTCGGTGTACTGGCTGTTCAAGCTCACCACCGGCAAGGAAGGCATGGGCTTCGGCGACTTCAAGCTGCTGGCTGCGCTCGGTGCGTGGCTCGGCTGGTCGATGATCGTGCCCATCGTGCTCGGCGCCTCGGTGCTCGGGGCCGTCGTCGGGCTCGTGATGAAGGCGAGCGGCGCGTTGCGCGAAGGCCGCTTCGTGCCGTTCGGTCCCTTCCTCGCCGGCGCCGGCATCGTGGTCATGCTCGCCGGATCGGCGCGCGTGCTCGAGTGGCTCGGCTGGGCCTGACGGTCCGGCACGCGTGACATGCCGCTGCGGCGCATCGGGCTGACCGGCGGCATCGGCAGCGGCAAGAGCACCGTCGCCGCCCGCTTCGTCGAGCGCGGCCTCACGCTCGTGGACACCGACGCGCTCGCCCGCGACCTCACCGCGCGCGGCGGCGCGGCGATGCCCGCGATCCGCGCGCGCTTCGGCGACGCCGTGGTGGCCGCCGACGGCAGCCTCGCGCGCGACCGCATGCGCGATCTGGCTTTCGCCGACCCGGCCGCGCTCGGCGCGCTCGAGTCGATCCTGCATCCGATGATCGGCGCCGAGGCCGAGGCACGTGCCGCACGCGCTGCGGGCCCGGTGGTGTTCGACGTGCCGCTGCTCGTCGAGTCGGGCCGCTGGCGCGACGAGGTCGAGCGCGTGCTCGTCGTCGACTGCCGCGAGGCCACGCAGGTCGAGCGCGTGAGGCGCCGCTCCGGCTGGAGCGACGACGCGGTGCGCCGCGTCATCGCGAAGCAGGCGACCCGCGCAGCGCGCCGCGCCGCGGCCGACGCGTGGATCCACAACGACGGCATCGGCCTCGACGAGCTCCACGCGCAGGTCGACGCACTCATCGTTACCTGGGGGCTGGCCGCCCGCGCGTGACCCTGTGGAACAATCGGCGCGCCGCTTCGCACCGATCCCGCAGTGATCCTCTACGAGTACCCGCTCAACGAGAGCATCCGCACGATGCTGCGCCTGGAGGTGCTGTTCGACCGCCTCGGCCAGCTCATCGTGCGCGACACGCCGGTCGACCACCACTTCGCGCTGGCGACCCTCTTCGAGATCATGGACGTCGCCTCGCGCGCCGACCTGAAGTCCGACCTGCTGAAAGACCTGGAGCAGCAGAAGGCGCGACTCGCGGGCTATCGCGGCAACCCGGCCATCTCGGATGCGGCGCTCGACGACGCGATCGCGCGCATCGACACCGCCTTCAACCAGCTCAACGCGCTGCCCGGCAAGGCCGGCCACGCGCTCACCGCCAACGAGTGGCTGATGAGCATCCGCAGCCGCATCAGCATCCCCGGCGGTACCTGCGAGTTCGACCTGCCGTCGTACTACGCGTGGCAGAAGCACGAGCCGGCGCGGCGGCGTGCCGACCTGCTGCACTGGACGTCGACCCTGATGCCGCTGGCGCAGGCCCTGTCGGTGCTGCTCGCGCTGCTGCGCGAGTCGGGCGCGCCGCACAAGGTGGTCGCGCCGGCGGGCCACTACCAGCAGAGCCTGCCGCCGGGTCGCGTGTACCAGCTGCTGCGAGTGCGGCTCGCCGACGAGCCCGACGTCGTGCCCGAGATCAGCGGCCACCGGCTCATGGTCTCCATCCGCCTGATGAAGCAGGACGCCGAAGGCCGGCTGCGCCCGAGCGGCGCCGACGGCGCGTTCGAGCTGACGCTCTGTGCCTGATGCCGCGCAGCGGGCTCGCGGGCCCGCGATGCGCACCCGATCGCGCCGCCGCCATGACCACGTCCGATCCTCCGCCCAAGCGCCGCAGCGTCGCCTGCCCCACGTGCAAGGGGCCGCGCCTCTACGCGCCCGAGAACCCGTACCGGCCGTTATGCCGCCGGCGCTGCCGCGACGTCGACCTCGGCGCGTGCGCCCGCGAGAGGTATCGCGTCGAGGCCGAGTCGCCGCCCGACGACGAGGCCGGCCGCGCTGGAGACGGCGGCGCCGCGCCGCCGCCGCACTGAGTCTCAGCCGCGCTTCGACCCGACCAGGGTGCGCACGTCCGGCGCGTTCAGCCGCGGCCGGTCCGCGTCGAGCGCGGCGAGCGGCTGCACCTCCTTCAGCGTGGCCATGCAACGCCGCGTGAGGTCCTGGTAGGCACGCGTGCCGTCGAGCTTCTGCGCGACGTCGGCCTCGCTGAGTTCGCGCACCACCTTCGCCGGCGTGCCGGCCACCAGCGTCTGCGGCGGCACGCGAAAGCCGGCGCGCACGAAGGCATTGGCCGCGACGACGGCGCGCTCGCCGATCACCGCGTCGTCCATCACGACCGCGTTCATGCCGACCAGCGCGTCGCGTTCGACCACGCAGCCGTGCAGCACCGCGCCATGGCCGACGTGGCCGTTCACGCCGACGCGCGTGGTCGCGTGCGGCACGCCGTGCATCACGCAGCAGTCCTGCAGGTTGCTGCCGGCCTCCAGTTCGAGCCGGCCGAAGTCGCCGCGCAGGCTGGCCAGCGGCCCGACGTAGCAGCCCGGCCCGACGATCACGTCGCCGATCAGCACGGCGCTCGGGTGCACGTAGGCGCTCGGGTCGACGACGGGGATCACGCCTTCCAGCGAATAGCAGGGCATGGGGGACTCCGGGTTTACGAGGGGGTCGGGGAAATTGACCCGCATCAACCGGGCAGCATAAGATTTACCGACCGGTCGGTCAACGATGCCTCGGCAGCGTGAGGCACGTCAGGCCGGCCTCCAGGAGACGACCCCATGCCCGACACGCTCGTGCTCGTGGCCGACGACGGCCCGGTGCGCACGCTGACCTTGAACCGCCCGCAGGCGCTCAACAGCTTCACGACCGAGATGCACCGCGAACTGCGCGCCGCGCTCGACGCGGCCGCCGACACGAGCAGCGTGCGCTGCGTGGTGCTCACCGGCGCCGGCCGCGGCTTCTGCGCCGGGCAGGATCTGTCGGACCCCGCCATCGCGCCCGACCTGTCGCCCGGCGCCGCGCCCAAGGACATCGGCCGCCTGCTCGACGACCACTACATCCCGCTGGCCAGGCGGCTGCGCTCGATGCCCGTGCCGGTGATCGCCGCCGTCAACGGCGTGGCCGCGGGCGCCGGCGCGAACATGGCGTTCAACTGCGACCTCGTCGTCGCGACGCGGTCCGCCAGCTTCATCCAGGCGTTCTCGAAGATCGGCCTCGTGCCCGACTGCGGCGGCACCTGGCTGCTGCCGCGGCTGGTGGGCCGCGCGCGCGCCATCGGCCTCGCGATGACCGGCGACAAGCTGCCCGCGGAGGAAGCCGCGCGCATCGGCCTCGTCTGGCAGTGCCTCGACGACGCCGCGTTCGCCGACGGCGTGCGCGCGCTGGCGCACAAGCTCGCGGCCCTGCCCACGCGTGCGCTCGCCGAGACGCGCCGTGCGATGGACGCCGCCGTCGAGCTGGGCTTCGAGGCCGGGCTGGCGCACGAGGCGCGCGTGCAGGCCACGCTCGGCCGCGCGCACGACTACCTCGAAGGCGCCGCCGCCTTCCTGCAGAAGCGTCCGCCGACCTTCACCGACCGATGAGCCGCATGCCTCCCACCGACCCGCAGGCCCTCGCCGAGTTCGTGCGCGAGGGCATGTTCGCCAACGATCGCGCGTCCAAGGGCCTGGGCATGAGGATCCTCGAGGTCGCCCCCGGCCGCGCCAGCCTGGCGATGACCGTGCGCGAGGACATGCTCAACGGCCACGACATCTGCCACGGCGGCCTGATCGCCACCCTGGCCGACTCGGCCTTCGCGTTCGCGTGCAACTCGTACAACGAGCTCACGGTCGCGTCCGGCTTCGGCATCGACATCGTGGCCCCCGCGCGGCTCGGCGACGTGCTCACCGCACGCTGCACCGAGGTGTCGAGGAGCGGGCGCACCGGCGTCTACGACGCCGAGGTCACCAACCAGCGCGGCGAGCGCATCGCGGTGTTCCGCGGCCGCTCGTACACGCTCAAGGGCAAGCCGGCCGTGCCCGCGGCGGCCGGCTGAGGCACTGAAGGAGACGCACGACCATGCCGGTCAAGACCCCCGCCCCCGGCGACCTCGAGCCGATCGAGCGCGCCAGCCGCGACGAGCTGGCCGCGCTGCAGCTCGAGCGCCTGAAGTGGACCTTGCAGCACGCCTACGACAACGTCGCGCACTACCGCCGCACGTTCGACGAGAAGGGCGTGCATCCGTCGGACCTGAAGTCGCTGGCCGACCTCGCGAAGTTCCCCTTCATGAGCAAGAAGGACCTGCGCGACCACTACCCGTTCGGACTGTTCGCCGTGCCGCGCGAGCAGGTCGTGCGCGTGCACGCGTCGTCGGGCACGACGGGCAAGCCGACCGTGGTCGGCTACACGAAGCGCGACATCGACACCTGGGCCGACCTGGTCGCGCGCTCGATCCGCGCCTCCGGCGGCAGGCCCGGCGACATCGTGCACGTGGCCTACGGCTACGGCCTGTTCACCGGCGGCCTGGGCGCGCACTACGGCGCCGAGCGCCTGGGCTGCACCGTGGTGCCGATGTCCGGCGGCCAGACCGAGAAGCAGGTGCAGCTGATCCGCGACTTCAGGCCCGACATCATCATGGTCACGCCGAGCTACATGCAGGTGATCATCGAGGAGTTCGAGCGGCAGGGCATCGACCCGCGCACGATGAGCGTGAAGGTCGGCATCTTCGGCGCCGAGCCCTGGACCGAGGCGATGCGCCACGACATCGAGGTGCGCGCCGGCATCGACGCGGTCGACATCTACGGCCTGTCGGAAGTCATGGGCCCGGGCGTCGCCAACGAGTGCATCGAGACCAAGGACGGCCCGGTGATCTGGGAGGACCACTTCTATCCCGAGATCATCGATCCCGACAGCGGCGAGGTGCTGCCCGACGGCGAGGAGGGCGAGCTCGTCTTCACCACCCTCACGAAGGAGGCGCTGCCGGTCGTCCGCTACCGCACGCGCGACCTCACGCGGCTGCTGCCGCCGACCGCCCGCAGCATGCGCCGCATGGGCAAGATCGTCGGCCGCAGCGACGACATGCTCATCATCCGCGGCGTCAACGTGTTCCCGACGCAGATCGAGGAACTCGTGCTGCAGCACGGGCAGCTGTCGGGTCAGTACCAGCTCGTGGTCACGCGGCAAGGGCACCTCGACGAGCTGCAGGTCCTGTGCGAGCTGCTGCCGCAGCATGCCGGGGCCGACCGCGCGCAGGTCGCGTCGGCGCTGCAGCAGCGCATCAAGAACCTGATCGGCGTGAGCACGACGGTGAGCGTCGGCGCACCCGACTCGATCGAGCGCACCCTGGTCGGCAAGGCACGCCGCGTGATCGACAAGCGCCCGCGATGAACCCGCACCGTCCGATTCACACGCCCGACCGCCCCGGCCGGGCCCGTCGAGGCCCCCGCTCGACCCGCCCGGGCTGAGCCCGTCGAAGCCCCTCCCCCGAACACAGCTACGGAGCCCCCACATGTACACCCAGGCGATGGACGTCGGCCCGAAGGAAGAGCGCAAGACCGTGCGCACCGTCGAGGAAGCCGAGCTCGAGCGCCGCTTCGACGAGAAGATCGACGCCGGCGACTTCATCGAGGCCAAGGACTGGATGCCCGAGCACTACCGCAAGACGCTCGTGCGCCAGATCAGCCAGCACGCGCACTCCGAGATCGTCGGCATGCTGCCCGAGGGCAACTGGATCACGCGCGCGCCGACGCTCAAGCGCAAGGCCATCCTGCTGGCGAAGGTGCAGGACGAGGGCGGGCACGGCCTGTACCTGTACGCCGCGGCCGAGACGCTCGGCACCTCGCGCGACCAGCTGCTCGACGCGCTGCACTCGGGCAAGGCGAAGTACAGCTCGATCTTCAACTACCCGACCCTGACCTGGGCCGACATCGGCACGATCGGCTGGCTGGTCGACGGCGCGGCCATCATGAACCAGGTGCCGCTGTGCCGCTGCTCGTACGCGCCCTATGCGCGCGCGATGATCCGCATCTGCCGCGAGGAGAGCTTCCACCAGCGCCAGGGCTTCGACTCGCTGCTGGTGATGATGCAGCTTGGCACGCCCGAGCAGAAGGCGATGGTGCAGGACGCGGTGAACCGCTGGTGGTGGCCGAGCCTGATGATGTTCGGCCCGCCCGACACCGAGAGCACGCACAGCGCGCAGTCCATGCGCTGGGGCATCAAGCGCATCAGCAACGACGACCTGCGCCAGAAGTTCGTCGACGCCACGGTCGAGCAGGCCAAGGTGCTGGGCGTCAGCCTGCCCGACCCGCTGCTGAAGTGGAACGAGGAGCGCCAGCACTACGACTTCGGGCCGATCGACTGGTCCGAGTTCTGGCGCGTGGTGGGCGGTGACGGACCGTGCAACCGCGAGCGGCTGGCCGCCCGCGTGAAGGCCTGGGACGACGGCGCCTGGGTGCGCGAAGCCGCGCTAGCGCACGCGCGCAAGCAAGCCACCAAGGAGCAAGCCGCATGAACACGACGACGACGCAGAACGAATGGCCGCTGTGGGAGGTGTTCGTCCGCAGCAAGGCGGGCCTCGACCACAAGCACTGCGGCAGCCTGCACGCACCCGATGCGCAAGGCGCCATCCAGCTCGCGCGCGACGTGTACACGCGGCGCCAGGAAGGCACCAGCATCTGGGTGGTGCGCTCCGACCAGATCGTCGCCAGCGACCCGGGCGACAAGGACATGTACTTCGACCCGATGGAGGACAAGGTGTACCGCCACCCGACCTTCTATCAGCTGCCGAAGTCGGTCGACCACATGTGACGGAGCGCCGCCCATGACCGCCTCCATCGCCGTCGATCGCCGCGCCGACGTGCAGTACGTGCTGCGGCTGGCCGACACCTGCCTGATCCTGTCGCACCGGCTGTCCGAGTGGTGCGGCCACGCGCCCGTGCTCGAGGAGGACATCGCGCTGTCGAACATGGCGCTCGACCTGCTCGGCCAGTCGCGCGCCCTGCTCACGCACGCCGGCACGCTCGAAGGCCGCGGCAAGGACCGCACCTACACCGAGGACCAGCTCGCCTTCCTGCGCGACGAACGCGACTACTTCAACCTCACCCTGGCGGAGCTGCCGCGCGGCGACTTCGCGTTCACCGTGCTGCGCAACAGCGCGCTGTCGACCTGGCTGCACCTCGTGTGGCAGCGGCTCGCGGGTTCCACCGATGCGGAGCTCGCCGCCATCGCGGGCAAGGCGCTGAAGGAGTCGCGCTACCACTGCGAGCACGCGGCGGACTGGGTGGCGCGCCTGGGCGACGGCACCGAGGAATCCGCGCGCCGCCTGCGCGACGCGCTGGCGCTGCTGTGGCCCTACACGAACGAGCTGTTCGAGGCCGACGAGGTCGACGCGCAGGCCGCGGCGAGCGGGCTCGGCCCCGCGTGGGACAGCCTGCGCGAGCCGTGGCGCGAGGCCTTCGGCGCCGTGCTGGCCGAGGCCGGCCTCGGGCTGCCGGCCGACTCGGCCTATCGCAGCGACGGCAAGCGCGGCCGCCACAGCGAGCACATGGGCCACCTGCTCGCCACGATGCAGTACCTGCAGCGCGCCTACCCCGGAGGCGTGTGGTGACCCAGCTCGCCGGGGCGCGCACCGAGCACGCATGGCGCGTGCTCGACGGCGTGCTCGACCCCGAGGTGCCGGTGCTGTCGGTGCGCGACCTCGGCATCGTGCGCGACGTGCTCGACCACGACGACCACCTCGAGGTCGTGCTCACTCCCACCTACTCCGGCTGCCCCGCCACCGAGGTCATCGAGCGCAGCGTGATCGACGCGCTCGAGGCCGCCGGACTCGGCCCGGTGCGCGCCACCACGCGCCGCGCGCCGGCCTGGACCACCGACTGGATCAGCGCCGAGGGCCGCCGCAAGCTGCGCGAGTACGGCATCGCGCCGCCGCACGTGCAGGCCGCGGCGTCCGACGGCGCCGTGCCCATCCGCGTGCGGCCGCGCACGCCCGTCGCGTGCCCGCGCTGCGCGAGCGCCGACACCGAGCGCCTGTCGGCCTTCGGCGCGACCGCCTGCAAGGCGCTGTACCGCTGCCGCGCCTGCGGCGAGCCGTTCGAGCACTTCAAACCGATCTGAACCGAGCCGCCGATGAGCACCCTCTTCCATCCGCTGCGCGTGCGCGCGATCACGCCCGACACCGAAGAAGCGGTGATCGTCTCGTTCGACGTGCCGCCCGAACTGCGCGAGGTCTTCGGCTTCATCCAGGGCCAGTACCTCACCTTGCGCACCACCATCGACGGCCAGGACCTGCGCCGCTCGTACTCCATCTGCGCCGCGCCCGACGACCGCGAGCTGCGCGTGGGCGGGCGCAAGGTCGCCGGCGGCGTGTGCTCCAACTGGATCAACACGCACCTCGCGCCCGGCGACGTGATCCAGGTGATGGCGCCGCAGGGCCGCTTCTACGTGCCGATCGAGCCCGACGCGCGGCGCCACCACGTCGGCATCGCCGGCGGCAGCGGCATCACGCCCATCCTGTCGATCATGAAGACGGTGCTCGGCCGCGAGCCGAAGTCGCGCTTCACGTTGATC
>CAZFET010000038.1:0-16655 GCA_964517545.1 uncultured Burkholderiaceae bacterium | reverse complement strand
AAGGTGCTGCCGGTCGCGCCGGCCACCGCGACCCTGCGCTTCGAGATGGACGAGGCCGGGGCGCTCGACCAGCTCGCGGCGTGGGGCCGGCAGGCGCTGCCGCTGAACGCCAGCGCGTGGTGGGACGGCACCCTCGTGCTGCGGCTGCGCGGCGCGCATGCGGCGGTCGACGCCGCCATCGCGCGCCTGGGCGGCGAGCTCATCGAGCCGAGTTTCGCCGGCACCTTCTGGCAGGGCCTGCGCGACCACCAGGACGAGTACTTCGCCGCCGCGCCCGCGGCCATCGGCGCCAGCGCCGCCCACGCCGCGCCGTGCGCGCTGTGGCGGCTGTCGGTCGCGCCCACCGCGCCGCCGCTCGGGCTGTCGGGCGAACAGCTCATCGAGTGGGGCGGCGCGCAGCGCTGGCTGTGCACCACCACGCCGGCCGCGCAGGTGCGCGAGGCCGCCGCGCGCGCGGGCGGGCACGCCACCTTGTTCGCCGCGGCCGTCAAGACGCCGGGCGTGTTCGCGCCGCTGAAGGCGCCGCTCGATCGCATCCACCGCGAGCTGAAGAAGGCTTTCGACCCGGCCGGCGTGTTCAACCCCGGGCGCCTGTACCCGGGGCTCTGACCGGACCGTCCTCCGCGCCGCGCACGCACCGCATGCAGACCCACCTCGCTCCCGAATTCCAGGGCACGCCCGAGGGCGCCGAGGCCGAAGCCATCCTGCGCGCCTGCGTGCACTGCGGCTTCTGCACCGCCACCTGCCCGACCTACCAGCTGCTCGGCGACGAGCTCGACGGCCCGCGCGGGCGCATCTACCTCATCAAGCAGGTGCTCGAAGGCGCGACACCCACGCGCAAGACGCAGCTGCACCTCGACCGCTGCCTCACCTGCCGCAACTGCGAGAGCACCTGCCCGTCCGGCGTGCAGTACGGGCACCTGGTGGACATCGGCCGCAAGGTGGTCGAGGCCAAGGTCGAGCGGCCGG
This sequence comes from uncultured Burkholderiaceae bacterium, assembly GCA_964517545.1. Classification (GTDB taxonomy): domain Bacteria; phylum Pseudomonadota; class Gammaproteobacteria; order Burkholderiales; family Burkholderiaceae_C; genus CAZFET01. The sequence goes on along the minus strand of CAZFET010000038.1, from coordinate 15,686 downwards.
CCGGCGAGCGCGCCGTGCGCTGGCTGCTGAAGGAAGGCCTGACCTCGCCGCTGTTCGGCCCGGCCATGAAGCTCGGCCAGATGGCGCGCCCGCTGCTGCCCGCCGCACTGAAGCACAAGGTGCCGCCGCCGGCCGGCACGCGCGCGAAGCTGTGGCCGACGCGCACGCACGAGCGCAAGGTGCTCATGCTCATGGGCTGCGTGCAGCCGGCGATGATGCCCAACATCAATGCCGCCACCGCGCGCGTGCTCGACGCCTGCGGCATCCAGACCCTGGTGGCCGACGGCGCCGGCTGCTGCGGCGCCATCCGCACGCACCTGAACGACCACGAAGGCGGCCTGGCCGACATGCGCCGCAACATCGACGCGTGGTGGCCGCTGGTCGACCGCGCCTCGGCCGACGGCGGCGTGGAGGCCATCGTGATGAACGCGTCGGGCTGCGGCGTCACCGTCAAGGAGTACGGCCACGCGCTCGCGCACGATCCGGCCTACGCCGACAAGGCCGCGCGCATCGGCGCGCTCGCGAAGGACCTGAGCGAGCTGCTGCCCGGCCTGGTGCCGCGCCTGAAGGGCCGGCTCGGCACGCCGAGGACCACGAAGCTCGCCTTCCATCCGCCGTGCACCCTGCAGCACGGCCAGCAGCTGCGCGGCGGCGTGGAAGCCCTCCTGCGCGAGCTGGGCTTCGAGGTCGGCCTCGCCGCGAGCGAGAGCCACCTGTGCTGCGGATCGGCCGGCACGTACTCGGTGCTGCAGCCCGAGCTGGCCTACCGGCTGCGCGACCGCAAGCTCGGCCACCTGGGCGCGCTGGAACCGCAGGCCATCGTCTCGGCCAACATCGGCTGCATCCAGCACCTGCAGTCGGGCACCACGCTGCCGGTGCGGCACTGGGTCGAGGTGGTGGACGAGGCGCTGGACTGAGAGCGCGCTTCGGCTTCACGGTCGGTGCGTCGCGTTCATCGACGGCAAGGCGCGGCGCGAGGTGGGGCCGGCTGCCGTGATCGCGTGCGACCCCGTGCCGTTCTCGCACGCGACTGCGAGGCGACGACGTCCGCCCCTCTGCCGACTCAGCGCATCATGGGGCCACGTCCCTTGCCTTCGAGTTCGTCCTTCAAGGCATGCAGCAACCACCCCCAGTCGGTGTTGCAGATGCGGAAGATCTCGTTCGAGGACGGGAAGCCCGACTGCGTGAAGCGCAGCGTCGTGCCGCGGGCACCACTTTCGATCTCCCAGCGGATCCGTGTTCCGTTCCAGTCGGGCACGTCGTCGCACTGGCAGACCCACTGCACTTCGCGGTCCGGTTCGAGCTTGACCACCTTCATGCGGAACACCGTCGAGTGGTCCGCGAATCCGAACACGGCTGTCGATCCCTCGCGCGGCTCCGCCTCGACGTCGAGCGTCCACCACGCCGCCAGGCCTTCGCGGGTCGTGATCGCACGGTAGACCCGCGCAGCGTCGGCATGCACGGTGATTTGGTGCAGCATGTCAGGCACGGTCGGCTCTCCACCCTCTACCTTGGCGCCGTGATGGCGCCGAGCTGCTGCAAGATCGACAGCAGATCGAAGACGCCCCAGTGCTCGACGATCCGGCCCTCGGCCACGCGAAAGATGTGCTGCTCCTTCCACAGCATCTTCTTGCCGGCGGGCTGGATCCCCATGAACGGCGCTCCCGTATGCGTGCCGTGCGCCGTGACGCGCACGCTCACCAGATCGCCTTCTGCAACCAGTTCGTGCAGCCGGGGCCGGACGTCCGGAAAGGCACTGCGCACACCGAGTACCGCTTGCTTGAGCTGCTCCCGTCCGCCGTCGGACGGCAAACCCGGAATGTCGTGGTCGACGTACGCCGGCGAGAGGATCTCGTCGGCTGCGCGCGTGTCGCCCTTCGCCATCAGCGTGCCGTACAGCCGGATCACGAGCTGCTTGCTCGCGTGACGTCGCGCTTCCACGATTGCGTGCTCCTCGCCGTTCGCTGCCAGACATCCGGACTGCAACACCGCCCCGGCAATCCCGGTGGCCCCGGTCCACAGCACGTCCCTGCGGCTGAGCCTGCTGTGCACCTCATCTCCTCGTGAACGATGCTTCGGCGACCACCCGTCGTCGGGGCGTTCCAGGTTCGATGCGTTCACTGTAGGCAGGAGCCGCCGCGGGATAAAGACGGCGCGGGTGGACACATTGATTCCGTCCGGTGCTTAATCGGCGGCGCCAGGGGTCGCCATGGACACGCTATTGAGCATGCAGGTCTTTCGCCGCGTCGTCGATGCAGGCAGCTTCGCCGGCGCGGCAACGGCTACCGGGCTGTCGAGATCCATGGTGAGCAAGCACGTCACCTATCTCGAAGATCGTCTTGGCGTGCGACTGCTGCATCGCACGACGCGCAGCTTGCACCTCACGGACGAAGGCGCGGCCTACCTCGAGCGGTGCGGCCCGTTGCTGGACGACTTCGCCGACATCGAGGCGGCCATGAAGAGCGCGCGCACCCGGGTCAGCGGATCGCTGCGCATCAGCGTGCCCGATGCATTCGGGCTCGAGTATCTGACTCCGGTCGTGACGACCTTCCTGAACGAGCATCCCGATGCCGCCATCGACATCTCGCTCGGCAATCGCCCGGTCGATCTCGTCGAGGAAGGATTCGATCTTGCGATTCGCATCGGCGCCCTGCCGGAATCGACGCTGATCGCCCGCCGGTTGTGCACAGCGCGCCTGGTCGTTCTGGCATCGCCCGCCTACCTCGACCGACACGGCATGCCGCGGGCGCCAGCCGATCTCGCGAAACACGCCTGCATCAGCTATACCGCCGTGTCGCAGTGGAGCCGTCGCTGGCGCTTCGGGCGTGGAGGGCAGGCGTTCGACGTCGAGATCAGGCCGCGACTGCTGGCCGATAGCGGCGCCATGCAGACGCAGGCAGCCGTCGCGGGTCTCGGCATCGCGCTGGTGCCGACCTTCGTCGCCGGCGATGATCTGATGGCTGGTCGCGTGCGCGCGGTACTCAACGAGTACGAGCTTCCGGAGCTGGGTGTGTTCGCGGTCTACCCGAGCCGCAAGCACCTTTCGGCCAAGGTGCGCGCATTCGTAGACCTTCTCGGCGCGGCGTTCAATGACCCGCCGCCGTGGGATCGATGGATGCTGAAGTCAGCCGCGCCCGCGTCGGTGAAGTCTTCGCGCCTTGCGCGATAGCTCTTCCACCTGGAATGCAGCGCGTGCGGACGCGCGGGCAAGCGCCGCCGACGCGCAGACAGTACGCCGCGCGGGCGGCCGCCACGAAGCGCTGTGGCAGCAGGTCATCGTCGCGGCCAACATCGGCTGCATCCAGCACCTGCAGTCGGGCACCACGCTGCCGGTGCGGCACTGGGTCGAGGTGGTGGACGAGGCGCTGGACTGACCGCGCGCCGGGCCGCGCAGCGGCACGCCACCACGCCAGCGCCGCGGCCATGCGGGTTCATCCGGGCATGCATTTCGGGCAGCAGGCGCGGCACACTGCCCGCAGCAGTTGGCCAGCGAGGTGATGGCGGCATCGACCGCCTCGTCCGGTTTCGTCGGACTCCGGGCGGTCGTGCGATCGCTGGCCCCGGAGGCGGTGCATGGTCCAGCGTCTGATCACGGTGCTTCTGACTGTGGGGGCCCTGCTGGCCTCGCCGACCCAGGCGCAGACGCCGACCCAGACGCGGGTCGACCTCGCAACGCCGACCGCCTACGCCGCGAGTCCCGGCGGCACTGCGGCGATCACGCTCAACTGGTACCGCGTGCCGATGGCCGCGAACTACCTGCAGTTCATGCACCTGGTGAGCGCAGGGGGCACGACGTGGTCGGTCGACGACCACATGACCACCTCGAGCACCTGGCCGGCAGGCGCGTTCTCGGAGGTGCGCAACATCACCGTGCCGTCGACGATGGCGGCGGGCACCTACGACATCCGGGTCGGGCTGTCCGGGGGCAACCCGTGGACCGACCTCGCGCTGGCCACGGGCGCCGGCGTGACCGACCCGGGCAACGACCGCCGCTACAAGGTCGGCACCCTCACCGTCTCAGGCGGCGGCAACGTCGCGCCGCAGATCACCTCGACGCCGCTCACCACCGCCACCGTGGGCGTGCCTTACGCCTATCGGGTGACGGCCACCGACGCCAACGGCGACACCCTGACCTACGCGCTGACGCAGGCGCCGGCCGGCATGGCGATCAACGCGAGCAGCGGCCAGATCGCCTGGACGCCTACGTCCGCGCAGGTCGGCAGCCACGGCGTCACCGCGCGCGTGGCCGACCCCGGCGGACTGGCGGCAACGCAGTCGTTCACCGTCACGGTCGCCTCGGGCACCGTGCCCACGCCGCAGATCGGCAACTCGTGGCGGATCATGCTGCAGGAGCCCGAACGAGCGGGTCGGCGTGAGTCCGGTCACCACGCCGCAGGTCGGCGGCGGGGGCTGGAGGACGAGCGACGTCATGTCGCAGATCGCAGGCTGGGTGGACCAGGTGGTGCCCGACATCGTGCTGCTCAACATCGGCGTGAACGACGGCTACTTCCCGACCGACCCCGCCGCACAGGACGCGGTGGTCGGCCGCATCGCGACCATCGTGGACATGATCCATGCACGCAACTCGCGCACCGCGGTGTTCGTCTCCAACTTCGAGCGCGCGTCGGACCCGATGCCCGACCTGTACAACAAGATCCAGCAGATGGTGCAGGCCAAGGCCGTCAACAGCACCGGCCTGTTCTACAACGTGTTCTTCGTGCCCTCGCTGACCGGCGTGCCCGGCACGATGTACGTGAGCGACGGCCTGCACCCCAACGACTCGGGGCGCCTCGTCATCATGAACCACTGGAAGGACGCGGTGCTGAACTACGTGCAGACCGGCAAGGTGCCGCTGCCCACGATCCCGGCCGTGCCGCTGACCACGCGCGTCGACCTCGCGACGCCTTCCACGTACTACGCACTGCCCGGCGCGAGGGTGAACATCAACCTCAACTGGTACCGCATGCCGATGGCGGCGAACCTGTTGCAGTTCATGCACCTGAGCGTCGACAGCGTGCCGGTCGCGTCGGTCGACGACCACTTCACCACCTCGGCGAGCTGGACGCCGGGGCCCTTCAGCCAGACGCGCACGATCACCGCCCCGACCGCGCTGGGCACCTACGAGATCCGCGTCGGGTTGTCGGGCGGCAACCCGTGGAAGGACTTCGCGCTCATCACCGGCGCCGGCGTGCTCGACGAGCGCAACTTCCACACCTACCGGGTGGGCACCTTGATCGTGACGAACTCGCCGCCGCCGTGAGGCGGGGGGTGCGGTCCGGACTCACGCTCGGGTAGGCGTGTCCGTCGGTGGCGAGGCGCGGCTACAGGTGTGGGTAGTCGTTGTGCCCGCGTGCGACCCGTAGGTCGAGTTCGACAGTGCTTGGCGCATGTCAGCAGCGCGACACTGAGCAGACCGTGGCCTGAAGCGTTCCTCGATCGTACAGAACTGGTGACTTCGATCGCTCGGCCGAGTGCAGCTCCGAGCGCCAGCCACAGCAGCTGCTCTTCTGTTCACGACCGCCCCAGCTGCGTGATCAAGAAGTCGATCAGCACCCGAACTCGCACCGGCATGTGCCGGTTGGCCGGATAGATGAGCGAGAACGGCCTCGACGCGCCCGCGTGTTCAGCGAGGACCTCGACCAGCCGGCCCTCGCGCAGATCGTCGTCCACGAGGAACCGGTAGGTCTGCACCAGACCGGCGCCCGCACGCGCCAACGTGATCGGCGCCAGGATGTCGTCAGCGCAGCGAAGCCTGCCCTCGGTCGTCCACTCGATGATGCGCCCCTCCCTCTTGAGCAGCCACGGCACCGTTTGCCCGCTGCTCGGGAGCACGAACTGGATGCAGTCGTGTCGCGCCAGATCCTCCGGTGTGCGGGGCGCGCGATGCCGCTTCAGGTAGGTCGGCGCGGCGGCGACCAGCAAGTCCGCGTCCTCCAACTTGCGCGCCACCAGTCCTGAGTCCGGCTGCGTACGGCCACGCACCGCAAGGTCGAAGCCCTCGTCGGTGAAGTCGATGTTGCGATTCGACAGCGACAGATCCAGCTCGATGTCCGGATAGCGACGGCTGAATGCCGGCAGCAGCGGCAGCACGCGGTGGTGGCCATACGAAGTGGGAAGGCTCACGCGCACCAGGCCCGAGGGCTTGACCTGCTGGCCCGAGGCCTCGCGCTCGGCCTCGCTCAACTGCCCGAGCGCCTGGCGGCACTGGTCGTAGTAGCGCTGCCCAACGTCGGTGAGCCGCACCTGGCGCGTGGTGCGCATGAAAAGTCGCACCCCGAGGCGCTCCTCGAGCCGCGCCACCGATCGACTGACCGCCGCCGCGGTGAGCCCCGCCGCCTTGGCCGCCGCCGTGAAGCCCTGGTGCTGCGCCGTGAGGCAGAACAGCTCGATGCTGCCCAGGCGCAAGTCGTCGAACTGGCGCGTCATTGGCGATCTCCGTGTAAACGGTGAATTGAATGTCGTCTCGTTTATTGTCTATCACGTCGCCAATACAGTGAGTTCATCGCAACTCGGACGCAAGGAGTCCTTCTCGATGAACCCCACCTTCAAGCTCTACTACGCCCCCGGCGCCTGCTCGCTCGCCCCGCACATCGTGCTGCGCGAGGCCGGCGCCACCTTCACGCTCGAAAAGGTCGACACCGGCACGCACCGGTTGGCCGACGGCTCCGATTACTACGCCATCAATCCCAAGGGCCAGGTGCCGGTGCTCGAGCTCGACGACGGCACGCGCCTGACCGAAGGGCCGATCGTGTCGCAGTACATCGCCGACCGCTCCGGCGCGCTGGCGCTGATGCCCGCGGCCGGCAGCCTGGCGCGCTACCGCGTGATGGAGTGGCAGAACTACGTCACCTCCGAACTGCACAAGTCGTTCACGCCGCTGTTCCACGGCGGCCTGGACGCCACGGCCAAGAAGACACTCGCCGCCATCCTGCGCAAGAAGCTCGAGTGGGTGAACGAGCAACTCGCCGACAAGAGTTACCTCACCGGCGACACCTTCACCGCGGCCGACGCGTACCTCTTCGTCGTACTCAACTGGGCCAAGTTCGTGCAGATCGAACTTGCGAATCTGAAGCACATCGGGGCCTTCATGGCGCGCGTGGCCGGCCGGCCGGCCGTGCAAGCTGCACTCAAGGCCGAAGGCCTGCTCGCCTGAGGATCAGCCGATGCCCTACGTCAAGATTCAGATCACGCGCGAAGGCGCGACCCGTGAGCAAAAGGCGCAGCTGATCCGCGGCGCCACCGACCTGCTGGTGCAGGTGCTCGACAAGAACCCCGCCACCACTTTCGTGGTGATCGAAGAGGTGGACACCGACCACTGGGGCATCGCCGGCGAGACGGTCACGGTGCTGCGCGGGCGCGCAAGGCATGCACGGTCATGAGCGCCGCCGACTTCACCTCGATCCACTCGGTGCTTCAGCTCTACTTCGACGGGCTGTATCACAGCGACACGAAACGCCTGGCGCGCGTCTTTCATCCGAAGGCGCTCTACGCCACCGCGGTCGGCGATCAACCGATCTTCTGGCGCATGGACGAGTACTTTCCGGTGGTCGACGCACGCCCGGCGCCGGCGGCCAGTGGCCAGGAGCGCACCGACCGCGTGCTGTCGATCGAGTTGATCGGCCCGGTCACCGCGCTCGCCAAGCTCGAGTGCTCGATCGGGCCCAAGCACTTCATCGACGTGCTGGCGCTGATCCACGTGGACGGGCGCTGGCAGGTCATCTCCAAGGTCTTTCACTACGACGTCCGCCTCGGCCAAGGCTGACCGATGTCGATCCCCGCGCCGCAAGGCCAGGAGCTCCTCGCAATGCACAACGACATCGTGGTCGTCCATCACAGTGGCTACGGCCACACCCGACGCGACGCCGCGGCACGCGGCGCCAAGTCGACGACCATCGCCATCGACGCGCACGGCAACGTGCCCGACGAGGCGTGGGGTCGCCTGGCCTCCGCGCGAGCGATCGTCTTCGGCTCGCCCGCCTGCCAGGCCTCCTTCTCCGGCCTGATGACGGCCACGCCGTTCGACGCTTCGGTCGATGAGCTGCACCCCGGCAATCTCCAGACGGCCGAGCTGTGCGGCAAGCGCGTGGCGGACATCGCGATGGCCTCGGTCCGTGCATGAAGGCTTCGAGGTGCCGGCGGCCATCCGGCGCAGCCACCCTCGCTGCCCCTTCCGACTCATTCACCAAGCTCTCGACAACGACATGATGACCATCCCCACGACCCGTTTGCGCCGGCTCGCATCGGCCGCCGCGCTGACGGCCCGCCTGGCCGCTGCTGCACTCCTCACCTGGAGCGGCAGCGCGTTCGCCCATGCCGAATGCCATGTGCCCGGCTGCGCCGCTGCCGAGTCCTACCACGGCATGCCCGGAATCGCGGCCATTGGCGTGCGCACCGGCAAGTACATGGAGATCCCCGAGGCCGCCAAGGGTCCGGCCATCGACCCGGCCAAGGGCTACCGCATCCAGCAACTGGGCCGTGGCCTGTACATGGTGACGGAGAACGTTTACCAGGCGATGTTCGCCGTGCACGAGCGCGGCGTGATCCTGGTGGACGTGCCTCCGCCGCTGGCTGAGTTCATTCCCAAGGCGATCCGCGAGGTGACCGACAGGCCGGTCACGCACATCGTCTACAGCCATGCGCACAGCGACCACATCGGCGCAGCCGGTGAGTTCATCGCCAAGCAGAAAGTCAAGCCGCTGATCGTGGCGCACGAGGAGACCAGGCGCATCCTGGCGCGCGCCAAAGATGCCAGGCGCCCGCTGCCCAAGCTCACCTTCCGTGATCACCACACGCTCGCCGTCGGCGGCCAGCGCCTGGATCTCTCGTACCACGGCAACGGCCACGAGCCGGGCAACATCTTCATCCACGCGCCGGAGCAGCGCACGCTGATGGTGGTCGACGTGATCTTCCCCGGATGGATGCCGTGGCGCCGCCTGGCGCTGGCGCAGGACGTGCCGGGCTACTTCGCTCAGGTGGAGAAGATCAAGTCGATGGACTTCGACTGGCTGGTGTCGGGCCACGTGGCGCGCGTGGGAACCAAGTCCGATGTGGACGTTCAGCACGAGTTCCTGCTCGACTTGAAGGCTGCCGCGGCCAAGGCGCTGGGATCGACGCCGCTGGCCGAGGGCATGGACGCGCGCGACAAGACCAACCCCTGGGCCGTGTTCGATCACGACATCGACCGCGTTGCCGCGCAGTGCGTCGCGGCCCTCACGCCCAAGTGGAGCCAGCGCTTGGCGGCCTTCGACGTCTACATCTGGGACCAGTGCTTCACCATGGAGCAGAGCCTGCGGCTCGACTGAGGAGCCACCCGCGATGAGTCTGCTGACGTTTGTTCGACTCGCGGTATGGGGCGCGCTGGCCGGCGCCTTCATCCCCGTGATGGCGAGCCTCAACGCTCGCCTGGGTCGTGCGCTGGGAGAACCGGTGCACGCCGTGTGGTGCCTGTTCGCGGTGGGTCTGGCCGCAGCCAGTGTGTTGAGCGTGGCCGTGAGCGGGAGGCTGCCCTCGCCGGCAGCGTTGCGCGGCGTGCCGCCAACGTGGTTTGCGGGCGGACTCATCGTCGGCTTCTACGTGGTCAGCGTCACACTGCTGGTGCCACGCCTTGGCGTGGGCACAACGATCCTGTTCGCGGTCTCGGCACAGATCGTGACCTCGGCGCTGATCGATCACTTCGGACTGCTCGGCGTGCCCTTGCGTCCCATCGGCGCGACTCGCGCACTCGGTATCACGCTGTTGATCGTCGGGCTCACGATTGCGCAGTTGGCGCCGAGCGCCGGAGGCGCCAGCAAGTGACCCCGCCTTTGGTGATGCATGACTCCCGTGACCGGACTTGGAGTTGAAGTCGGGGATCGGCACATGGGACGCGGCGCTGTCGGCACGTCGGCATCGGGCGCCGCGCGATCGTCGTCTTGCGCCGCCCCTCGACGTTTCGTCGCAGCGCACTCGACTCGTGCAGCCCGCGAAAGAAACATCCCTGCATGCGGCCGCCAAAGAGCACCCCATGAAGCTCGCTCGCACCGTTCTGCAAACCGCTGCAGCACTCATCCCTGTGTTGCTGTTGACGCTGGCAAGCCCCGTGCACGCGCAGCATGCGGGCTACCGCACGCTCACCATCGCCGGCGACACACCGACCACTGTGGCCCTGTTCTATCCGACAGCGGTGGCTGATCGCGCCATTGCCATGGGCCCATGGCTTCCGGTCGTCGCGCCGGGGGCGCCTGCCTCGGATGCCAAGCTCGAGGGACTCATTCTGATCTCGCACGGCATGGGCGGCAGCGAACTGAACCACCACGATCTCGGCACCAGATTGGCCCGTGACGGTTATCTGGTGGCGGCTGTGCGCCACCCGGGTGACAACTGGAAGGACCTTTCGCTGATCACCTCGGGCCGTTACTTCCGCGAGCGCCCGATGCAGCTCAGCCGGGTACTGGATGCTCTGCTGACGAGCCCTGAATGGGGCGCGCGCATCCCGCTCGATCGCATCGGTGCCGTGGGCCATTCGGCCGGTGGCTACAGCGTTCTGGCCTTGGCAGGTGCGCAGGCCGACTCCCATCGCTCGACGCAGCATTGCCGAGCGGTGCAGGACGATCCGGGCTACTGCTCCTTGGCCTTGGGCTCGGCCGGTCCCGAGGCCTCACGACGGCAGGCGGCACCTGCCGTCGGCGCGGCCGCAGCGCGGAGTTCACCGGTATCGGTACTTGACCGCCGAGTCCGCGCCGTGGTCGCGCTGGCTCCGATGGCCGTCGTGTTCACGCCCGAGAGTCTTGCAGCCATCGAGGTGCCGGTGCGCGTCATCGTGGCCGAGCACGATGGGGTCCTTGCCAGCAAATACCACGGCGGCTACGTCGTCGCCAACCTGCCCAGGGCTCAGGCCAGTACCGCGGCTGGCGCGGGGCACTTCGCGTTCATGGCACAACCTGCTCTCCCACTGCCCTCCGCCGCAGGTGATGCTGCGACCAATCCACCTGGCTTTGACCGCGTGACCTACCTACCCCAATTGGCGCATCAGGTTGCCGAATTCTTCGCGGATCAATGGCGCTGAAGGCCAGCCTGCGGTTCATGTGTGGTGACGCTACGAGGACCTGGCGCCAGAACGTCGCAGCGTGGTTGCGGCGACTTGCAGCGACGGTAGAAAGCACTCTGGTGGGACGCCAGCAAGCCGGCTCTTGACCGTAACCCGCTCCTCACCCCTCCCACCCCACCGCCTCATCACCGACATCGCATGGCGCGCCAAGCGCGGCGGGCCACACCGCGAAGTCGCCATCACGCAGGTGGGCTCCATGGCCACGGCGCTGCCCGGGAGCGTCGTCGTTGGCGCCGAGCGGGAGCCGTCGTTCAGCTCGCGCTCGATCTCGCGCAGCGGCACTACCGGCGAGCGGCGCCAACGCGACGAGCACGCGCGGCCGGTCGGCCGTACCGTCGAACGCGGCGTATGCACGCGGACGCGCGATCAAGCACCGCCGACGCGCAGACAGGACGCCGCGCGGGCGGCCGCGTTCCACTCGCCATCACACGCTCACGCGATTGCGTGTTCACGCGACCACGCGACCACACGACCACGCGATCGCACGATCACGTGACCCCACATCCACACAGCCGCCCCGCCGCGCGCCGCGACGGCGGCCGCGCCTCCGGAGGTTCGTCGATGGACGCTCGACTGCAGCGGCGCATCCAGCGCTACGGCTGGGACCTCGCCGCCGGCCGCTACGAAGCGCTGTGGCAGCAGCCGCTCGCGCCGGCGCACGCCGCGCTGCTCGCGCTGGCGGCGCCGGCGCGCGGCGAGCGCGTGCTCGACGTGGCTTGCGGCACGGGCCTGCTCACGCTCGCGGCGGCGCGCGCCGTCGGCGACGAAGGCCAGGCGCTCGGCACCGATCTGTCGGGCGGCATGGTCGACGCGGCGCGGCAGCGGGCGCTGCGCCAGGGTGCGCGCAACGCGCAGTTCCTGCGCATGGACGCCGAGCAGCTGGCGCTGCCCGACGCGGCCTTCGACATCGCGCTGTGCGCGCTCGGGCTGATGTACGTGCCCGATCCGCTGCGCGCGCTGCGCGAGATGCGGCGCTGTCTGCGGCCGGGCGGCCGCGCGGCCGTGGCCGTGTGGGGCGAGCGCGCGCGCTGCGGCTGGTCGGCGGTGTTCGACATCGTCGATGCCGAGGTGGCCAGCGAGGTGTGCCCGCTGTTCTTCCGGCTCGGCCACGACGGCGCGCTGCAGCGGCTGTGCGCCGATGCGGGCCTGCGCGCCGACGCGAGCCGGCGCATCGACGCCACGCTCGAGTTCGCCGACGCCGACGCGGCGTGCCAGGCCGCTTTCGTGGGCGGGCCGGCGGCGATGGCGTGGTCGCGCTTCACCGCGCAGCAGCGCGCGCGCGCCTGCGAGCGCTACCTCGACGCGCTGCAGCAGTGGCGCCACGGCAACGCCTACCGCGTGCCGGGCGAATTCGTCGTGGTGGCGGCGTCGGCGCCGGGCGGTGCGGCAGCCGCCACGGGGTCGGACACCGATGCGGGCACGCCCGCGGACCGCGCCGCCTGACGCGGCCGACCACCCGCCGCCGGCACGGCCGCATCGCGCAGCAGGCGCGCGCGGCGCCACGCCGCCGGCGGCATGCCGTACTCGCGCCGGAACGCGCGGATGAACGCGGTGTCGGTCTGGTAGCCCACGTCTTCGGCGATGCGGCCGAGCGGCGCGTTGCTGCGGCACAGCGCGTTGGCCGCGAGCAGCATGCGCCACTGCGTGAGGTACTGCATCGGCGACGTGCCGACGAGGTGCTGGAAGCGCTCGGCCAGCACCGAGCGCGAGGTGTTCGCGCCGCGCGCCAGCTCGTCGAGCGTCCACGGGTGCGCAGGGCGCGCGTGCATGGCGTTCAGCGCCGCGCCCACGACGCGGTCGCGCAGTCCGGCGAGCCAGCCGGTGTCGTGCGCGCCCTGCTCGTTCATGTACAGGCGCAGCACCTCGATGAACAGCACTTCGGCCAGCTTGGCCAGCACGCCCGCGCCGCCGGGTCGCGGCGAGCGTGCCTCGGCCAGCGCATAGCGCACCGACGCTTCGAGCCACACCCCCGCGTTGGAGCCGCGCACGTTCACGCGCACCAGCAGCGGCAGCCCGGCCAGCAGCAGCCGCGCGAGCCGGTCTTCGCAGGCCATGTAGCCGCAGGCCAGCCGCGTGACCGCACCGCCGCCGCCGTACGACAGCACGCGCGGTCGCCGCGACAGCACCGCATCGAGCCGACCGCCCTCGGCCGGCACGACACCCGGCGCGGAGCTCATGCGATGCGCGTCGCCGTGGGTGAACAGCGCCACGTCGCCGGCCATCAGCCGCAGCGGCGGCCGACCGGGCAGCTCGGCGTGGCACTCGCCTTCGGTGATGAGGTGAAAGATCACCAGCCGCTCGGCGCCGGGCTCCAGCAGCGGCGCCACCGTGTCGGCGCGCGGCGACTGGTAGCACCACGGCGCGCTGAAGCGCCCCTGCAGGAAGATCGCGCCGACCAGGCGAACGACGCGCAAGGTCTCGGAGAGCGCGTCCATGGCGCCGCCTACCCCGACTGCCCCGCCCGCCCCGCCTGGCCCGCCGGCGCGATCTCGACGCGCAGCGTGTACGGCGTGCCCTGCCGCAGCGCGCTCGGTACCGGTGAATGGCGCAGCGCCCGCTCCACCAGCGCGTGCAGCCGCGCGTGCTCGTGGTCGTGCGCATGCTCGTGCTCGTGCTCGTGCTCGTGCCCGTGCTCGCGTCCGTGCGCCCGCGCCGCCACGCACACCAGCAGTTCCACGTCGCGAGGGCCGCTGTCGATCGGCCGGCCGTCGCCATCGGGCAGGCCGAGCAGGCCGCGCACGTCGGAGCGGCTGCACACGCGCACCTCGATACCGGACAGCTCGAAGCCTTCTGCCGCCGCCTGCAGCGCGATCGAGGTCGTCGCGCACGACGCGAGGCTCGCGCGCAGCAGCCAGCCCGGCGTCACGTCGCGCCCCGATCCGCCGAGCTCGGCCGGCATGTCGGTGCCGACCTGCGTGCCGTTGGCGTGATGCGTCACGACGCGCGTGCCGCCGTGCCAGCACGCGGTGGCCGGCGCGTCGTCGCTGATCGCCATGTCGGGGCGACGGGTCATCACGGTCTCGACCCGCCGCAAGGCCGATGCGATGTCGTGCGTGCTCATGGCCGGCTCCGTGCGATCGAACTCGACGCGTGCATTGTGGGCGCGCCGACGCCGTCCCGCCCGTCGCGGCAGGCGCCGCGTCGGCGCCGCCGGAGGCTCGGGCAGCAAGTCCGGACGCCGGAGCAGCCGGCGCGCGCCGCGTGCGCCACGACCGGACGATCGATCGACGAGCGACGCCGCGCAGTCAGGACGCGACGCGCGCCGCGCGCTGTACTGCCGGCCACGCGCCAGCGCCCGGGCTCCTGCACGCGCCGGAGCCAGCGCGGCGGGCGCGCGGCGACGCGGCGGCGCCTTGCTCCGCCGCACCTCTTGCGGAGAAGGTCATGCCCCTCATCAACGTCAAGCTCATCGAACGTGTGTTCACCCCCGCGCAGAAGCAGCAGATCGTCAGCAAGCTCACCGATGCCATGGTCCAGATCGAAGGCGAGAACATGCGCCACGTGACCTGGGTGGTGGTGGAGGAAGTCGCCAGCGGCGACTGGGGCATCGGCGGCAAGCCGCTGACCACCGAGGACGTCAAGCGCCTCGCGGCCGGGCAGTAGCGCTGCGGCGGCGGCTGGCCGCGCGGTATTGCGACAGGTCACGCGGCCGGCCGCGCGATCGTCGCAACATGCCGGCGGCATGCGTGGATCGCCGCGTCGCGGCGAGCGCCTGCCGACGGAGGTGCTCGTGATCGACTCTCGTGCGGAAGGACCCGACCCGCGGCCCCTGATCGAGGCCGCGGCGCTGGCGCCATCGAGCCACAACACGCAACCCTGGCTGTTCCGGCCCGCGCCGTGGCGCATCGACCTCGTGGCCGACCGCACCCGCGCGCTGCCGGTGAACGACCCCGAGGACCGCGAGCTCACCTTGAGCTGCGGCTGCGCGCTGCTCAACCTGCGCGTCGCCGCAGCCGCGGCCGGCCTGCACGCCGAGGTGCAGGTGCTGCCCGACCCCGCCGATGCGGACCTGCTCGCGCGCGTGCACCTGCAACCGTCGCGCGATCCGCCGGCCGACGCCGCGCTGCACGGCGCGATCGCCGCGCGCCGCACGTACCGCGAGCGCTTCGCGCCCGCACCGCTCGACGCTGCGGTGTCGGGCGCACTGGCCGACGCGGTACAGACCGAAGGCGCGACGCTCGCCGTGCTGCACGCCGAAGCGCAGCGCTCGGCCGCGGCGGCCCTCGTGGCCGAGGGCGACGCCGCGCAATGTGCCGACCCGCGCTGGCGGCGCGAGCTCGCCGCGTGGATGCATCCGCGTCGGCGCGGCGACGGGCTGGCCTTGCCTGCGCTGGCGGTTCCGCTGGCCCAGGCGGTGGTCCGCAGCTTCGACATGGGCCACGGCGTGGGCGCGCGGGACCGGCAGCTCGCCGACGAGTCGCCCACCCTGGCGGTGCTGTACACCGAAGGCGACGGCCCGCGCGACTGGCTGGCCGCGGGCCAGGCCTTGCAGCGCCTGCTGCTGGTGGCCGTGCAGCACGGGCTGCAGACCTCGTACCTGAACCAGCCGGTCCAGGTGGCCGCGCTGCGGACGAAGCTGCAGCAGCTCACCGCGCGGCCC
>CAZFET010000037.1:13293-17216 GCA_964517545.1 uncultured Burkholderiaceae bacterium | reverse complement strand
CGTCGTCGAGCACCCGGACGACGCCCGGGGTGTCGCGGGCGATCTCGTCCATCATGGCGCCGATGCCCATGCCGTGGCGCACCAGGGCCCAGTGGGCCATCGAGTGGTCGCAGTAGCAGCTGAAGTTCGCCTCGCTGAGCGGCAGGCCATGCCGGCGCAGGTAGGCCAGCAACTGGCCCGAGCGATCGGCGCCGACGAAGGGCAGCCGGGCGGCTTCTTCGGCGCGGCGCGGGTGGCCGTGGACCTTCACCCAGTCTTCGGACGCGTAGAAGCTGGCTGCTGCCTCCCGGATCGACCGGGCGATCAGATCCGGCTGCTCGGGCTTGACATGACGGATGGCGATGTCCGCCTCGCGACGCAGCAGGTCGCTGAGCGCATTGGATGAGATCACCTCGACGGCAATGCCCGGTTCCTTCTCGCGCAGTTGCCGCACCAGCGGGGGCAGCAAGTGGGCCGCCACCGCGTCGCTGGCCGAGACCGAGACCACGCCGCCTACGGCCTGCGAGCGGCCACTGGCCGCCAGCCGCAGGGCCTCGGCGGCTGCGCCCATGGCGCGTGCATGTTCCAGCAGGTCCAGTCCGGTGGGCGTGAGCGCCATGGCCTTGCCCACTCGCTCGAACAGCGTCACGCCCATGCGCTGCTCGATGGCCGCCACCTGGCGGCTCAGCGTGGGCTGCGTCAGACCCAGCTTGCGCGCGGCCGCCGACAGCGAGCCGGTTTCAGCGGTTTCCAGAAACGCCTTCAGCTGGTTCCAGTCGAGGTCATCCATGCAACGATGCATATGTTCACTGCAATCTAGCGCAGTTCCTGTCGAACCTGCGCATGGATAGCATGCGCGTACTCGTTGAACGACCCTCACCTCTGCCGATGCCGGTTCGCGCCGCCACCCCTCTCGCCGAAGCCTCGCCACACACCGCTGCGGGCGCGTCGGCCGCGCGCAAGGCACGCTTCTGGGACCGCATCGCCGTCAAGTACGCGGCCGACCCGATCGCCGACCTGGCCGGCTACGAGAACACGCTGCGGCGCGTGCAAGGCCTGCTGTCTGCGGATCACGACGTGCTGGAGATCGGCTGCGGCACCGGCACCACCGCGTTGCGTCTGGCGCCGTTCACGCGGCGTCTGCTGGCGACCGATGTCTCGGCCGGCATGATCGCCATCGCCCGCGAGAAGCTGGCTGCCGCGCCGGTGCCGCAGCTGAGCTTCGACGTCGCCGACGCCGATACGGCGGTCGCCGGCCCGGGCGAGTACGACGTGGTGCTGGCCTTCAACCTGCTGCATCTGGTGACCGATCTCGACCGGGCGCTGCAACTGGCGGCGCAGGCCTTGCGGCCGGGCGGCCTGCTGATCACCAAGACGGCCTGCATCGCCGAGATGAACCCGCTGATTCGCTACCTGGCTCTGCCCTTGATGCGGGCCATCGGCAAGGCGCCCCACGTGCTGTGCTTCGACGCCGCCGCGCTGCAGTCGGCCATCGAGCGCCAGGGCCTGGACATCGTGTCGGTCGAGCGGCACGGCACCCGTGGCAAGGACTTCCGGGTCTTCATCGTGGCCCGCAAGCCGGCCTGAGTCCCCGGCCTCACGATTTCTCCTCACGACTCCCCCGCCTCACGTCAGACCCTGGTTCAGCGCAGGCCGGGCTTCGTTCGCCCTGCCGATGTCGCAAGCCTGCCCTTGTGCCGATCGTGCGACTTCGATGGGGATGCGAGGGCGGCGTCGGTGCGGTGCCGGCGGTTACTCTCAAGTCGATGTGGCTCCGCCACTCGACTTGAACCCCCGCGGGGGGCGGGCCGGCAGGGCCGGCCCTGGGGGCGCTCAGAACGTCGGCGCGTCCTCGGCGGGCGCCTCCGACGGCGCGCCGGCCGCCGTGTCGTGGTGGGCGAACACGCCGGCGGCGCCGGGCCGCGACGGGTCGTCGCTCGCGCCGTCGGCCATCGGCGGCAGCTCGAAGGTCGGCGGGGCGGCCGGCAGCCCGGACTCGGGCACGTCCGACAGCATCGGCACGCCGGTGAGGAACAGCGCGGCGAGCGTGGCGCCGAGCGCGACCGTGGGCAGCGAGACGCGGCCGCGAGCGCTTGCGGGAACGGGACGGAACGGCTTCATGTCGGTCTCCATCGAGGGCGCGTCGTCGATCGGCGACGCGTGAGTCCACTCTAGGAACGGGTGCCGGCCGGCGCGATACCGCGCGCGCGGCGCGGCCCGCGCGGCGTGTACCGCCTTCGCGCTGCGCCGACCGCGGCGTGCCGTGGATCCGGTACGCGGGCCGGCGCGCGCCGCGCGTCAGGCCGCGGCGACGGCGCTGGCCGCCGTCGTGTCGCCGGGCGCCGCGGGCGAGCCGAGCGGCAGCTCGAGCCGCAGCTGCGTGCCGTGGCGCGACGACTGCATCGTCAGGGTCGCGCCCAGGCGCTGCGCGCGCGAGCGCATGTTGTCCAGCCCGCGGCCGCCTGCCGGCACCTCGTCGGGCAGGCCGCGGCCGTCGTCGACGATCTCCATCACCAGCGTGTCGTCGCGCGCCGCCAGCCGCACCAGCACGTGCTGCGCCTGCGCGTGCTTGAGCGTGTTGGTCAGCGCCTCCTGCGCGATGCGCAGCAGCTGCAGCCCGCAGTGCGGCGGCAGCGCGATGGCGTCGTCCGAGGCGTCGTCGGGCGCGTCGACCTGCCACCGCGACGCGATGCAGGCCGCGTCGAGCTCGTTCTGCCAGCGGAAGCGGAAGTTGCCCCAGGCCACGAGGAAGTCGTGGCCGTCCGGCGCCATCGCTTCCAGCGCGAGCCGCATGTCGGCGATGCACTCGCGCAGCGACTGTGCCACCGCTGTGCGGTCGAGCTCGCCGCGCTCGACGCGCGACAGCGACGTGAACAGCCGCGAGCCCAGCCCGTCGTGCAGGTCGCGCATGATGCGCTGGCGCTCGTCGGCGGCCGCGTTCTCGCGCT
Organism: uncultured Burkholderiaceae bacterium; assembly: GCA_964517545.1. Lineage (GTDB taxonomy): Bacteria > Pseudomonadota > Gammaproteobacteria > Burkholderiales > Burkholderiaceae_C > CAZFET01. Next base: position 14,289 of record CAZFET010000037.1, on the reverse strand, counting down.
GCAACGCGGCCACGCGCGCGTAGTTCTGTTCGAGTTCGCGCTCGCGCTGCGCGACCCGGCTCTCCAGGGTGCGGTTCAGGTCCTCGAGCGCGCCCAGGGTCTGGATGAAGCGCGCCGTCAGCACCGCGCCCATCACCAGCAGCAGCAGGTCGGCGCCGTAGTGCAGCAGGAAGAAGCGGTGGCCCGACCACTCCGGCGCCACCGCGCGCAGCCACGGCGAGCCCCAGGCCAGCATGTAGTCGTGGATGCCCGACGCGGTGGCGATGCCGATGCCCAGCATCAAGGCCACCGTCGCGGCATCGCGCCGGCGCCACGCGGCGGCGACGCTGATCGCCACCATGCCCAGCCCGATCGGGATGGTGCCGGCGATCCACCAGCGGCCGATCAGCTGTTCGTTGCCGCCGCTGACCAGGTAGGCCAGCGGGCCGAGCAGCGCATAGCCGACGAGCGCGCGCTCGAGCCACGGCCGCACCCAGCCGCCCATGCGCAGGGAGAAGATCGTCATCACGATGATGAAGCCGCCGGTCGCGCCGTGGTACAGCACGCGCCAGTAAGGCCACCCCGACTCGGGCAGCAGCTCGACCACGAAGGTCAGGGTGCGCACGCCCCACAGCAGCGCGGCCAGGCCGAACAGCCCGTACAGCACCTCGTCGCGCCGGCGCAGCCAGATCGCGAGCACGAACAGCCCCACCACCGCGCAGCAGGCCACCGTGACCTGCGGCATGGTGCGCACCCAGAACAGCCGCCGGTCGTGCATCGGCTGCAGCTCGGCCAGCGGGCCGACCGTCACGCGCGGCAGGCGCGCGCCGCTGGGCAGGTGCGCGATGGCGGCGCGCACGTGCAGGGTGTTGCGGCCCTCGCGCAGCAGCGCGTCGGGGATCACCACGAGCTGCGGGCGCTCCCAGCGCACGCGGTGGCCGGAGCCGATCTCGGGGATCAGCGCGATCGGCTCGCCGTTCACCAGCAGGCGGCCGCCGCCGTAGAAGTAGGGCAGGT
>CAZFET010000037.1:7961-13283 GCA_964517545.1 uncultured Burkholderiaceae bacterium | reverse complement strand
ACGCCCCACGAGCCGCGCGTGGCCTCGGTCGCGCGCGCGGTGTCGAAGTCGAGCCGGTACCAGGTGGTCGCGTTGCGCCAGCCGGGCAGCTCGACCGGCTGCCACGCGGCGTGCTCCGGCGGCGGCGTCATCGTGTCCTGCACGAGCAGCTGCGCGCGGCGCAACTCGATCACGCCGTCGCCGACGTCGGCTGCGGCGGCCATCGCGAGCGCCGCGCCGCCGGCCGCGAGCACGGCGGCGGCTACCCGCGCGACGGCCCGCACGGCGTCCCGCACGACGGTCCGCACGACGGTCCGCATGGTGTCCCGCGCGATGACTTGCATGGCGGCCCGCACGGCGTCCCGCGCGAACGCCGCGGCGCCCGGCGCGCTACAGCAGGCCCATCTGGCCAGCTTCATAGACCGCCTCGCCGCGCGAGTGCACCGCGAGCTTGCGGTAGATGCGCTTGACGTGCGTGACCACGGTGTGCGGCGAGATGCCGAGCACCTGGCCGACGGTCTCGAAACTCAGGCCCTTGGCGACCAGCCGCAGGATGTCGGTCTCGCGCTCGGTCAGCGGCGAGGCGTCGGGCGCGGCAGGCGGCGCGGCGCGCGTCGCGGCGGCCGGCTCGGGCGCGACGCGAAAGCGCCGCAGCACCCTGCGTGCGATGCCGGGGCTGATCGGCGAGCCGCCGGCGTGCACTTCGTGGATGGCCGCGGCGATGCGCTCGGGCATCGCGTCCTTCAGCAGGTAGCCGGTGGCGCCGGCCTCGATGCTCGACAGCACGTGACCGTCGTCGCCGAACATCGTGACCACCAGCACGTCGCACTGCGGGTGGTGCCGTGCGGCGTGGCGGATGACCTCGACGCCGTCGCCGTCGGGCAGGCCGAGGTCCAGCAGCATCACGTCGGGCCGCGTCGCGTCGAGCATCGCGCGCGCGGCGGCCACGGTGGAGACGGCACCCGCCAGGGACAGGCCGGCGTCGGCCAGCACGGCGTCGGAGAACCGGCGCATGAACTCCGGTCCGTCCTCGACGATCAGCACGCTGACGCTCATCGTGTGGCCCTCCGTGCGGCGCGAAGTCATTGTGGCACCGGGCCCCGTCGATGCGCGAGGCTCGCGCGTACCGGGAAGGCGGTATGGCCGACGCATGCCGCGGCCGCTACGCTGCCGCGCGAGCGGGTTTCCAGGACGCAGGTTTGCAGGACGCAGGAGAGGCGCGATGGACGTGGAGCAACTGCTGCAGCGGGCGCGATCGGCCATCGGCGCGCCGGCGCAGCGCCGCATCACCGTCTACCGGCCGGGTGCGGGCGGCACCGACCCGCAGGCCGCGCATCCCGGCACCGTGCGTCGCGTGGCCGAGCTGCTGTCGCGTGTGCCGGCGGCCGAGGCGGCGGCGTGGGCCGGGCGCGCGCAGGCCGCGGGCTTCGGCGCGCTCGACCCGCTGCAGCACGTGCCGACCTGCGACTGCTCCGGCTTCGTGTGCTGGGCGCTCGGCTTGTCGCGGCGCAGCCGGCAGCCGCCGTACTCGAAGCGCGGCGAGCCGGGGTGGATCCACACCGACACGATCTGGGCCGACGCGACGGCGCCGCAGCACACGCTGTTCGCGCCGCTGCATGCGCCCGAGGTCGGCGCGGTCGTGGTCTATCCGAAGGCCGGCAGCGGCGAGCGCTTCGGCCACGTGGGCATCGTCAGCGCGGTGGCCGACGGCGCGGCCACGCGCGTGCTGCACTGCTCGGCCGGCAACTTCGAGGCCTTCTTCGACGCGATCGCCGAGACCGGCCCCGAGGCCTTCGACGCGCAGCCGAAGACGCGCTATGCGTGGTGCGTCTCGGTCGCGCGCGACTGAGGCGCCGCCGACGCCGCGGGCGCGCCGCGCCACTGCTGCATCAGCCGCTGCCACTTCGCGCGCGCGGCCGCCAGGTGCCGCGCCTTCACGTGGCCGTAGCCGCGGATCTCCTCGGGGATGCGCGCGATCTCCACCGCCAGCGCCAGCCGGTCGGCCGCGAGGCCGCGCAGCAGCTCGTCGATGCAGTCGCGGTACTCGCCGATCAGCGCGCGCTCGGTGCGGCGTTCCTCGGTGCGGCCGAAGGGGTCGAGCGCCGTGCCGCGCAGGCCCTTGAGCCTGGCGAGCATGCCGAAGGCGCTGCGCACCCAAGGGCCGAACGGGCGCTTGACCAGCTCGCCGCGCTCGTTGGTCTTCGCGATCATCGGCGGCGCGAGGTGGTGCACCAGCTTGTAGTCGCCCTCGAACATCGAGGCGATGCGCTCGGTGAAGGCGCGGTCGGTGTGCAGCCGCGCCACCTCGTACTCGTCCTTGTAGGCCATCAGCTTGAACAGGTAGCGCGCCACCGCCTCGGCCAGCCGGGTCGACTGCAGCGGCGCCTCGGCGGCGCGCACCTTGTCGACGAAGGCCTTGTACTGCTGCGCGTAGGCCGCGTCCTGGTAGCCGGTGAGGAAGTCGACGCGACGCGCCACCAGCTCGTCGAGCGACGGCTTGCGCACCACCTCGATCACCTGCGCCGCCTGGAACAGCGCCTGCACCTCGGCCAGGTCGTGCGCGCAGCGGCGGCCCCATTCGAACGCGGCCTTGTTGTTCTCGACCTGCACGCCGTTCAGCTCGATCGCGCGCAGCAGCGCGGCACGCGTGAGCGGGATGCGGCCCTTCTGCCAGGCGTAGCCGAGCATCAGCGGGTTGGTGTAGATCGAGTCGCCGAGCAGCTTCACGGCCACGGTCTCGGCATCGAACGAGCCGACGCTTTCGCGGCCGGCCGCCGCCGCGATCGCGTCCTCGCAGTTCGCGCCCGGGAACTGCCAGTCGGGGTTGCCGAGGAAGGCCGCCGTCGGCGTGCCGTGCGAATTGAGCGCCACGTAGGTGCGGCCCTCGTGCATGGCCGCCAGGGTCGCCTTGTTCGCGCCGACGATCGCGTCGCAGGCGATCACGAGGTCGGCCTTCGCGGTGTCGACCTTGGTGGTGTGGATGGCGTCGGGCCGGTTGGCGATCTGGATGTGGCTCCACGTCGCGCCGCCCTTCTGCGCGAGGCCGCCGGCGTCCTGCGTGACGATGCCCTTGCCCTCGAGGTGCGCGGCCATGCCCAGCAGCTGGCCGATCGTGATGACGCCGGTGCCGCCGACGCCGGCCACCACGATGCCCCAGGCCGACTCGGCCGCCGGCAGCACGGGCTCGGGCAGCGCGGGCAGCGCGAACGGGTCGTGCGCCTTGTCGCGCTTGGGCTTGCGCAGGCTGCCGCCTTCGACCGTGACGAAGCTCGGGCAGAAGCCCTTCACGCACGAGAAGTCCTTGTTGCAGGTGCTCTGGTTGATGCGGCGCTTGCGGCCGTACTCGGTCTCGACCGGCTCGACCGACAGGCAGTTGCTCTGCACCGAGCAGTCGCCGCAGCCTTCGCACACCAGCTCGTTGATCACGACGCGCCGGGCCGGGTCGGCCATCGTGCCGCGCTTGCGGCGCCGGCGCTTCTCGGTGGCGCAGGTCTGGTCGTAGACGATGACCGTGGTGCCGGCGATCTCGCGGAACTCGCGCTGCAGGCGGTCGAGTTCGTCGCGGTGGTGCACCGTGACGCCGGGCTCCAGCGCCACGCCGGCGTACTTCTCGGGCTGGTCGGTCACGATCACGAGCTTCTTCACGCCCTCGGCGGCGAGGCTCTTCTGGATCTGCAGCACCGAGTGGCCCTCGGGGCGTTCGCCGACCTGCTGGCCGCCGGTCATGGCGACCGCGTCGTTGTAGAGGATCCTGTAGGTGATGTTCACGCCCGCCGCGATGCTCTGGCGGATGGCGAGCAGGCCCGAGTGGAAGTAGGTGCCGTCGCCGAGGTTGGCGAAGATGTGGCGCTCGGTCGTGAACGGCGCCTGCCCGACCCACGGCACGCCTTCGCCGCCCATCTGCGTGAAGGTGCTGGTGCTGCGGTCCATCCACACCGCCATGTAGTGGCAGCCGATGCCTGCCACCGCGCGCGAGCCCTCGGGCACGCGCGTGCTGGTGTTGTGCGGGCAGCCCGAGCAGAACCACGGCGCGCGTTCGGCCGAACGCACGTCGATGGTGGCGAGGCTGCGCTCCTTGGCCTCGATGACGGCCACGCGCGCGTCCATGCGCGCGGCGATCTCGCCGCCTTCGGGCACGAGGCCCATCTTCTTCACGCGGCGCGCGATCGCCTTGGCGATGATGGCCGGCGTGAGGTCGGCCTTGGCGCGCAGCAGCCAGTTCTCGCTCGGGTTGGGCATGCTCCACTCGCCGCCGGTGGCGTCGCCCTCGGGCTCGTCGAACTTGCCGAGCACGTTGGGTCGCACGTCGGGGCGCCAGTTGTAGAGCTCCTCCTTGACCTGGTACTCGATGACCTGGCGCTTCTCCTCGACCACCAGGATCTCCTGCAGGCCTTCGGCGAACTCGCGCGTGATGGTCGCTTCCAGCGGCCACACCACGTTGACCTTGTGCACGCGGATGCCCAGCGCGCGGAAGGTGTCGTCGTCGAGGCCGAGGTCGGCCAGCGCCTGGCGCATGTCGTTGTACGCCTTGCCGCTGGCGATGATGCCGAAGCGGTCGTTCGGCCCCTCGACCACGTTGTGGTTCAGCCGGTTGGCGCGCACGTAGGCCAGCGCGGCGTACCACTTGTAGTCCATCAGCCGCGCCTCCTGCTCCAGCGGCGCGTCGGGCCAGCGGATGTGCACGCCGCCGGGCGGCATCACGAAGTCCTCGGGCAGCACGATCTTCACGCGCTCGGCGTCCACCCGCACCGACGCCGACGACTGCACCACTTCCTGGATCGTCTTCATGCCGGTCCACACGCCGGCGAAGCGGCTCATCGCGAACGCGTCCAGGCCCATGTCGAGGATGTCCTGCACGTTCGACGGGAAGAACACCGGCAGGCCGCAGGCCTTGAAGATGTGGTCGCTCTGGTGCGGCGCGGTGCTGCTCTTGCTGACGTGGTCGTCGCCGGCGATCGCGATCACGCCGCCGTGCTTCGCGGTGCCGGCCATGTTGGCGTGCTTGAAGACGTCGCAGCAGCGGTCGACACCCGGCCCCTTGCCGTACCAGATGCCGAACACGCCGTCGAACTTCTTGTGCTGCGGGTACAGGTCGAGCTGCTGCGTGCCCCACACCGCGGTCGCGGCCAGCTCCTCGTTGACGCCGGGCTGGAACACGACGTGGTTTGCCGCGAGGTGCTTCTTGGCCGCCCACAGCGCCTGGTCGTAGCCGCCGAGCGGGCTGCCGCGGTAGCCGCTGACGAAGCCGGCAGTGTTCAGGCCGGCACGCGCGTCGCGCTGGCGCTGCAGCATCGGCAGCCGCACCAGTGCCTGCACGCCGCTCATGAAGGCGCGGCCCGATTC
>CAZFET010000037.1:4642-7951 GCA_964517545.1 uncultured Burkholderiaceae bacterium | reverse complement strand
TTCGAGCGCGTACTTGTCGTCGAGGGTGACCGTCTCGAGCGCCTTGCGGACGGCATCGGGCAGCGGGGCGTTCATGCGTCGGGACTCCTGTCGTGTAGGGGTGCCGGACGGCCCTCGTGTCCCGCGGGTCGCGAGGGGCTGGAGGCACCGGCCGGCGGGCGCGGAACTGCGGGCGAGTGTAGGACCAGCGTCGCGACAGGTGGTTTCTTTGCTTGTGCCCATGAGGCCTGGCCGGGCAATAATCTTTCGCCGGGAGCAGGGCCGGAGAAACCGTGTCGCTCAAGAACCGCAGTTCAGGGAAAACCACGAGGCCGGCCCGCACGCCCGCGGCCGACGAGCCGCACGGCCCCGGCCTCGACCGCTACGACATCGCGATCCTCGGCGAGCTGCAGCGCGAGGCGCGGCTGTCCAATGCCGAGCTCGCGTCGCGCATCGGGCTCTCGGCCGCGCCGACCTGGCGCCGCGTGCGCTGGCTTGAGCAGCAGGGCTACATCACCGGCTACCGGGCCGAGATCGACCGCCGCAGGATCGGCCTGGGCGTGCTGGCCTTCGTGCGCGTCGACGCCGAGCGCAACACCGGCGAGGCCACGCGCGTGCTCGAGGACGCGATCCGCCAGCTGCCGGAGGTGATCGCCTGCCACTACATTTCAGGCGCGGGGACGTTCGAGCTGCAGGTGATGGTCACCGACCTCGACGCCTTCTCGCGCTTCTCGATCGAGACGTTGTTGAACCTGCCGAACGTGAAGGACATCCACACGAGCTTCTCGCTCGGCGAGGTGAAGGCCAGCGCCGCCCTGCCGCTGACCCACCTGGCGCCACCCGGGCGCCCGCGCCGCGGTGGTTGACGGACAGAGCGGCGTCGCGCCGACGCGCGGCCCGTGGGCGGCGCTGGGCGATGCCGTGCTCGGCACGGGCGCCAAGCAGCGCATCCGCGTCGCGCAGGCCGGCCTCGCGCTGCTGCTCATGCTGGTGGGCGTGACGGTCATGCAGTACGTGGCGTGGCAAGGCGCCGCGCCGCTCGCGCCAGTGCAGCTGCGGACCGCGTTCCCGCCCGATGGCCTGGCGTTCGCCTTCGTCGCCATCCGCAGCGGCTGGTCGCGCCGCTTCGCCGACCCGTCGCTGGCCGTGCCGCAGATGGTCTACGCCATCGCGTGCGGCGCGTGGGCCTACACCCTGGCCGGTCCGATGCGCGGCGCCGTGTTCCCGATCCTGATGGTCATCCTGATGTTCGGCATGTTCTCGTCGACGCCGCGACAGATGCGCTGGATCGCGCTGTACGCGGTGGCGATCTTCGGCGCCGCGATGGCGGCGATGGCGAAGCTGCAGCCGCAGCGCTATCCGGGCGACGTGGAGCTCGGGCACTTCCTGATGCTCGCGATCATGCTGCCGGCGGTGTCGGCGCTGGCCGCGCAGCTCGGCCGGCTGCGCGAGCGGCTGGTGCGGCAGAAGGCCGAGCTGGCCGAGGCCTTGTCGCTGATCAGCCAGCTCGCCACCCGCGACGACCTCACCGGGCTGGCCAACCGACGCCACATGCTCGACCTGATGAACAAGGAGCGCCAGCGCTCGATGCGCTCGGGCGCGCCGTTCTGCCTCGCGCTGGTCGACCTCGACCACTTCAAGCGCATCAACGACCGCCACGGCCACGCCGCCGGCGACGACGTGCTGCGCGCGTTCGCACGCGAGGCCTCGGCCACCATCCGCGCCAGCGACGCGCTGGCGCGCTGGGGCGGCGAGGAGTTCGTGCTGATGCTGCCCGACACGCGCGCGGCGCTCGCGCGCCAGGGGCTGGAGCGGCTGCGCCAGCGCTGCGCGAGCGGCCTGACCGCGGGCGCCGCGGGCGAGCGCGTGACGGTGTCGATCGGCGTGGCCGAGCATCGCGCCGGCGAGACGGTGGAGCAGACCCTCGAGCGTGCCGACCGGGCGTTGTACGAGGCCAAGGCCCAGGGGCGCGATCGTGTCGTCGTCGGCTGACGCCGCCGGGCTGCCGGCGCGCCACCTGCTGCTCGCGCTGGCGGTGGTGGCGGTGTGGGGCACCAACTTCGTCGTCATCAAGTTCGCGCTGGCCGCGCTGCCGCCGCTCGCGCTGGCGAGTCTGCGCTTCGCGCTCGCGTGGCTGCCGGCGGCGCTGTTCATCCGCCGTCCCGACGTGCCGTGGCGCCATCTCGCGGCCTACGGCGTGCTGATCGGCGCGGGGCAGTTCGGGCTGCTGTTCATCGCGATGCGCGCCGACATCTCGCCCGGCCTCGCGTCGCTCGTGGTGCAGGTGCAGGTGTTCTTCACCATCGGCCTGGCGATGGCGCTGGCCGGCGAGCGGCTGCGCCGCGTGCAGGTGGTCGCGCTGCTGATCGCGCTCGCGGGGCTGGGCGTGATCGTCGCGAACACCGACGCGACGACCACCGTGCGCGGTCTGGTGCTCGTGCTGCTGGCGGCCGCGTGCTGGGCCGGCGGCAACATCGTCGCGCGCCGCAGCCCCGGTGCCAACATGCTCGGCTACATGGTGTGGTCCAGCGCGTTCGCCGTGCCGCCGCTCGTGCTGATGAGCTGGTGGTTCGAAGGGCCGGCGGCGGTGGCGGCGGGCCTCGCGCGCGCCGACGCCGCCACCTGGGCCGCGGTGGCGTGGCAGTCGCTGGGCAACACCTTGTTCGGCTACGCCGCGTGGGCCTGGCTGCTGGCGCGCCATCCGGCCGCGGCGGTCACGCCGATGGCGCTGCTGGTGCCGGTGTTCGGGCTCGGCGCGTCGGCCCTCGCGCTCGGCGAGCCGCTGCCGGCGTGGAAGCTCGGTGCGGCCGCGCTGGTGATCGGCGCGCTGGCGCTCAACGTCTTCGGCCCGCGGCTGGCGCGCGCGCTGCGCTGACGCGCCGCGAAACCCCTGCGCTGTCGGACCCGTCCGACGCCGCGGCGCGCAGCGCTCCGGCATCGGCGCGACACTGCGCGGCCTAGGCTTCGATGCATCGGCGGCCTGCACGGCGCCGGTACCCATCCACGCAACTCGACGAGGAGTCCACGCATGAACTGGGAACGCATCGAAGGGCACTGGAAGCAGCTCGCCGGCCGCATCAAGGAGCAGTGGGGCCGGCTGACCGACGACGACCTCGACGTCATCGCTGGCAAGCGCGACCAGCTGGTCGGACGGCTGCAGGTGCGCTACGGCCTGTCGAAGGAGGTGGCCGAGCGCCAGGTCGTCGCCGCCGGCGAGCGCGCCGCCGTATGGGTCCACCGCGGTCGCGGACGGCCCGCCCCCGACGTCGGGGGCCGCGGCCTCGGGCGTGCCGTGCGCTCCCGCCGTGAAGAACGCCGCGTTGGCTATGT
>CAZFET010000037.1:0-4632 GCA_964517545.1 uncultured Burkholderiaceae bacterium | reverse complement strand
CAGGTCGACTCGTTCTGCGAGCGCCTCGGCCCGGGCGACGGCGGCGATCCGCGGCGGACGGCCTGACCATGCTGCGCGGCCGCGTCTCGACGAAGCTCAGGCGCGGCGGCGCGTGGCGCGGCCGCGCCGAGGCATGGCTCGACGCGCTGGCCGGCGCGCTGGCCATCGCCTCGCTGCTGGCCGTGGGCTTCGCGGCCCAGGCCGCCGCGCCGCAGGCCTCGGCGCCGGCGCTGCCCAGCACCGTGGCGCGGGTCGACACCGCGCGCTACGCCGGCACGTGGTACGAGATCGCGCGCGTGCCGAACACCTTCCAGCGCCAGTGCGCCGGCGACGTGAGCGCGACCTACGCGATGCGCGGCGACGGATCGCTCGCGGTGCTCAACCGCTGCCGGCGCGCCGACGGCAGCGTCGACGAAGCGCGCGGCATCGCGCGCCCGCAAGGCGGCGACCGCAGCGGCGCACGGCTCGAGGTGAGCTTCCTGCCGGCCTGGCTGCAATGGCTGCCGCTCGGCTGGGGCGACTACTGGATCGTCGCGCTCGATCCCGAGTACCGCGTGGCCGCGGTCAGCGACCGCAAGCGCGAATACCTGTGGGTCCTCGCGCGCGAGCCGCAGATCGAGGCCGAGCGCTACGAGACGCTGCTGGCGCAGCTGCGCGCCGAGGGCTTCGCGGTCGAGCGGCTGGTGCGCACGCCGCAGCCGACGGCGCGCTGAACGGCGCGAACACTGGCGCGATGATGGGCGCGATGAGCGGCGCGCCGAACGCGGCTCAGCGCGCGTCCGCGCGCGGCGGCTTCGGCCACAGCGCCCACAGGCGCAGCGGCTGCTTCATGCGGCCGGCCTGCTGCTCGGCTTCGTCGCCCCAGCCCCAGAAGTAGTCGGCGCGCACCGCGCCGACGATCGCGCTGCCGGAGTCCTGCGCCATCACCAGGCGGCGCAGCGGCGTGGTGCCGAGCGGCGCGGTCGTGGCGAGCCACACCGGCGGGCCGTACGGCACCGACAGCGGATCGACCGCGATCGAGCGCCCGGGCGTGAGCGGCACGCCGGCCGAGCCGCGCGGGCCGGCCGCCGGATCGGGCAGCGGCTCCTCGCGGAAGAACACCACGCGCGGATTGGCCCACAGCAGCTCGTTCACGCGCCGCGGGTTGCGCCGGGCCCAGTCGCGGATGGCCGGCCACGAGGCTTCACCGGCCTTCAGCTCGCCTTGCTCGATCAGCCAGCGGCCGACCGACTTGTACGGGTGGTCGTTGTGCCCCGCGTAGGCCACGCGCACCAGCCGCGCGCGGCCGTCCGGCTCGGTCAGGCGCAGCCGGCCCGAGCCCTGCACCTGCAGCAGCAGCGCATCGAGCGGGTCGTCGACCCAGGCGATCTCGCGCCCGCGCAATGCGGCCTGCGCCGCGGGCAGGGTGTCGAGCTGCTGGCGCGTCCAGTACGGCTTGCGCGTCGCGGTGTCGGCCGGCAGCGCGTGCAGCGGCGTGCGAAAGCCGCCGCGCGGCAGCCGGCTCGCCTCGACCAGCGGCTCGAAGTAGCCGGTGGCCAGCCCCTCGACCGCGCCGTCGTGTGCCTCGATGCGGTACGGCTGCGTGCGCTGCTCGAGCCAGCGGCGCAGCGCCATGTCGTCGGCCGCGACCGCCGGCGGCAGCGCGCGCGCCTGCGCGCAGAACGACACCCACTCCGGCGCGGGCTTGTCGCAGCCGCGCAGCAGCGCGGGCCAGGCGTCGCGCAGCCGGTCGGCCTCCCAGCCCGGCAGGTCGGCGAAGCTCACCGCCACCCAGCGCGAGCGCTCGCGCGCGATGCGCGCCGGCAAGGTGTCGGGTCGGTCGTCGGGCGCGCCGGCGGGGGCGCCGGGCGGGGGCGGCGCAGGCGCGGGCGGCACGCTCGCGCAGCCGGCGAGCAGCGCGAGCAGCGTCCCTACAATCGCCGCCGCGCCGGGCCGGCGCACTCCGGATGTCGATCGCATGTGGGTCATTTTGCTGGAAGCCCTGGCGGCGCTCGCGCTGCTGATCGGCATCGTGTGGTGGACCATGTTCGCCGGCCGTCGCCGCGGCGAGCGCCGCGACGACGAGTGAGCGGCCGGGCGCGTGCCCGGGCTCAATGCAAGGTGGCGGGCGTGCCGAGCACGAACTCGGGGATCGGCGCTTCGAACGCGCGCGCGTCCTCGGTCATGCAGAAGTAGGTGCCGCGCATGCTGCCGGCGGGCGTGCCGATGCGCGTCCAGCTCGTGTATTCGAACTTCTCGCCGGGCTTGAGCAGCGGCTGGTGGCCGACCACGCCCAGGCCGCGCACCTGCTCGACCTTGCCGTGCGCGTCGGTGATGATCCAGTGGCGGCCGATCAGCTGCGCGGGCACGTCGCCCGAATTGACGATCGTCACCGTGTAGGCGAAGGCGTGCTGCTGGCGCGCGGGGTCGGACTGCTCGGGCAACTCGCGCACGGCGACCGTGCAGGTGAACTCGGGGCGGGCCATGCGGCGCATTCTAGGGACGCGCGGCGCGCTGCGACAATCGCGGCCATGGCTTCGCCGCAATCCCGGACCTTCCGCATCGCCCCGAGCATCCTGTCGGCCGACTTCGCGCGGCTCGGCGAGGAAGTGCGCGACGTCGTCGCCGCCGGCGCCGACTGGATCCACTTCGACGTCATGGACAACCACTACGTGCCGAACCTGAGCTTCGGCCCGATGGTGTGCGAGGCGCTGCGCAAGCACACGAGCGCGCCGATCGACGTGCACCTGATGGTGCAGCCGGTCGACGCGCTCGCGCAGGCGTTCTGCCGCGCCGGCGCCGACGTGGTGAGCTTCCATCCCGACGCCAGCACGCACGTCGACCGCAGCTTGCAGCTCATCAAGGCCGAGGGCCGGCAGGCGGGGCTGGTGTTCAACCCGGCCGCGTCGGTGGACGTGCTCGAGTGGGTGATCGACAAGGTCGACCTGGTGCTGGTGATGAGCGTGAACCCCGGCTTCGGCGGGCAGTCGTTCATCGACTCGGCGCTGCGCAAGATCGAGCGGCTGCGCCGCATCATCGACGCGAGCGGGCGCGACATCCGGCTCGAGGTCGACGGCGGCATCAAGGTCGAGAACATCCGCCGCGTCGCCGACGCCGGCGCCGACACCTTCGTCGCCGGCAGCGCGATCTTCGGCCAGCCGGACTATGCCGCCGTGATCCGCGCGATGCGCGCCGAGCTCGCGCGCTGAAGGCGCGGCCCGATGGGTGTCGCCGCCGAACTGGTGAGGCTGCTGGAACGCGCGGCGGCTGCGGTCGCGCTGCCGCGCGTGCGCACGCTGCACCTGCCGCCGCCCGTGGCCGACGGCACCAAGGACGGCGAGTTCTGCGCGCTCGAACTCGACGACGGTTCGATGGGCCTGAGCTACGTGCTGCTCGACGACACGCTGGCCGCGCTGCGCGCCGGGCGCGACGAGCTGGGGCTCGCGGGCGCCGATGCGATCGCGGTCGCGCGCTGGTACGCCGGCGCGCAGGGCTCGCAGCGCACGATCGGTTTCGCGGCGGTGAACGCGCTCACGCGCCATCTGCTCGACCGCGCGGGCTTCCGGCCCGCCGACGCGGCCGACTCGATCGGCGGCATCGTGCCGCGCGAGGGCGAGCGCATCGGCATGATCGGCCTGTTCCCGCCGCTGGTGAAGGCCATCGTGCCGAGCGGCGCCGAGCTCACCGTGCTGGAGCTGCGCGCCGACCTCGCCGGTGCGCGCGACGGCTGGCGCGTCACGCTCGACCCGCGCGAGCTGGGCGCGTGCACGCAGGTGCTGTCCACCAGCACCGTGCTGCTCAACGACACGCTCGACGACGTGCTCGCCGCGTGTGGCGGCGCGCGTCGCGTGGTGCTGGTGGGTCCCGGCGCGGGCTGCCTGCCCGACCCGCTGTTCGCGCGCGGTGTGAGCGCGCTGGGCGGCGCGTGGATCGAGCATGCCGCCGCGTTCCGCGCCGCGCTCGCGCGCGGCGAGGCCTGGGGCCGCCACACGCGCAAGTTCATGCTCGAGCGCGCCGCGTGGCCGGGCTTCGAGGCGGTGCTGGCGCGCGCGGCCGGCACGGTCGCACGATGACGCGCCCGAAGTACGACGCCGCGATCGTCGACCTCGACGGCACGATGGTCGACACGCTCGGCGACTTCGTGGTCGCGCTGAACCGCACGCTCGACGAACTGCGGCTGCGCGCGGTGGACCGCGCCTTCGTCGAACGCACCGTCGGCAAGGGCTCGGAGCACCTGATCCGCAGCACCCTCGCCGAGGCCGGCGGCGCGCCCGAGCTGTACGAGCCCGCGTGGGCCGCCTACCAGCGGCACTATCTCGACGTGAACGGCGAGCACTCGGTGGTGTTCCCCGGCGTGGTCGAGGGGCTGGAGCGGCTGGCCGCGCGCGGCCTCGCGCTGGCCTGCCTGACCAACAAGCCCACCGCCTTCGCACGGCCGCTGCTGCAGAAGAAGGGCCTCGCGCGCTTCTTCGCGCACGCCTGCGGCGGCGACGCGTTCGAGCGCCGCAAGCCCGACCCGCTGCCGCTCGCGGCCACCTGCCGCGCGCTGGGCAGCGCGACCGCGCGCACCTTGATGATCGGCGACTCGAGCAACGACGCGCTGGCGGCGCGCGCGGCCGGCTGCCCGGTGGTGCTGGTGACCTACGGCTACAA
>CAZFET010000036.1:0-17688 GCA_964517545.1 uncultured Burkholderiaceae bacterium | reverse complement strand
GCGCTGCTGGCGCGCGCGTGCCTGGCCGTCGGGCCCGCCGCGTCGCGGCAGCGGTCGCGCGGGCAGCGCGCGCGGGCGCGAGGCCATCCACGTGCTGGCGTGCATCGGCTGGCTCGGTCTCATGGGGCGCAGGTCGTCACGGCTACAGCCGGCCGGCCGCGCCGAAGCGGAACAGTCCGGCCAGCAGGCTGGTGGGGAATTGTCGCGCCGCCTCGTCGTAGACGGCCGCCGCGTCGTTGAACCACTGGCGCGAGAACACGAGCCTGCCGTCGATCTCCTTCAGCTCGGCCAGCAGCGGCGCGACGGCGTCCTTCGCGGCGAGCCCCGGGTGCTGCTCGACCAGCGCGACCAGCCGCGCCACCGCCCCGGCGTACACGCCCTCGGCCAGCGCGAGGCTCGCCACCGGCCGCGCGGTGCTCGGCCGCGCCCGCACGGCGTCGCTGCACGCGGCGACCTGCACGCTGGCGGCCAGCAGCGCATCGAAGGTGCGATGCTCGTCGGGCAGCTCGGCGCGCAGCTCGGCCAGCAAGGTGGGCACGATCTCGTGACGGCGCTTCAAGGCGGTGTCGATCGGCGCCCAGGCCGCCGCGATCGCGTTGCGCAGGCCCACGAGGCGGTTGTAGGCGCCGATGACCCAGAACACCAGCACCGCCGCGACGACGAGAGAGACGAGCTGGCCGGTGCTCATCGGCCGTCTTCGCGCCGCCGTGGCGGCTGGGCCGGCGGATCGGCGGGCGGGCAGGCGCGGGGCATACGGGCGCGGAGCATCGGGGCGCGGAATCTCTGGGCGCGGAATCTAGCGCACGGCCGTGCCCGTCGGCATCTGCTGTTGCCTCCGGTCACGCGCGAACCGGGGGCGCGGCGCGGAGCGGCTCAGCGCCGCACTTCGCCGTTGCCCAGCACCACCCACTTCAGCGAGGTCAGGCCTTCCAGGCCGACCGGGCCGCGCGCGTGGAACTTGTCGGTCGAGATGCCGATCTCGGCGCCCAGCCCGTACTCGAAGCCGTCGGCGAAGCGCGTGCTGGCGTTGACCATCACGCTGGCGGAGTCGACCTCGCGCAGGAAGCGCATCGCGTGCGCGTGGTTCGACGTGAGGATGGCGTCGGTGTGGTGCGAGCCGTGGCGGTTGACATGCTCGATGGCCTCGTCGAGCGAGCCGACGACCTTCACGCTGATGATCGCGGCGAGGTACTCCTCGGACCAGTCGGACTCGCGCGCGGCCACGACCCGCGCGCCCGGCACCGCGGCCAGCAGCGCCGCGGCGGCCGGGTCGCAGCGCATCTCCACGCCCTTGGCGGCCCACAGCGCGCCCAGGCGCGGCAGGAAGCGCGCGGCGACGTCGCGATGCACGAGCAGCGACTCGGCCGCGTTGCACGGGCTCACCTTCTGCATCTTGGCGTTGTCGGTGACGGCCAGCGCCATCTCGAGGTCGACCTCGGCGTCGACGTAGACGTGGCAGTTGCCGTCGAGGTGCTTGATCACCGGCACCTTCGCCTCGCGCGCGATGCGCTCGATGAGGCTCTTGCCGCCGCGCGGGATGATCACGTCCACGTACTGCGGCATCGCGATCAGCGCGCCCACCGCGGCGCGGTCGACCGTCTCGACCAGCTGCACGGACTCGGGCGGCAGCCCGGCCTCGAGCAGCGCCTGCTGCACGAGCCGCGCGAGCGCGAGGTTGGAGTGGATCGCCTCGGAGCCGCCGCGCAGGATGCAGGCGTTGCCGCTCTTGATGGCCAGCGACGCGGCCTCGATCGTCACGTTGGGGCGGCTCTCGTAGATCATGCCGAACACGCCCAGCGGCACGCGCATGCGGCCCACGCCGATGCCGCTCGGGCGGCGCTTGAGCTCGACGATCTCGCCCACCGGGTCGGGCATCGCGGCGATCTGCTCGCAGCCTTCGGCCACCGTGCCGAGCGTCTTGTCGTCCAGCCGCAGCCGCTCGACCAGCGGCGCGGCCAGCCCCTCGGCCTGCGCGGCCATGACGTCCTTCGCGTTGGCCGCGGCCAGCAGGTCGCGCTCGCGGCGCAGCAGCGCGGCCAGGCGCAGCAGCGCGTCGTTGCGCGCCGCGGTGCCCGACGCGGCCAGGCGCGCCGACGCGGCGCGCGCGGCCACGCCCACGTGCTCCATGTACGCCTGCAGGTCGGTCGTGGTCATGGCCGCGATTGTCCCAGATCACCCCGGCGCGCCGCGGCGCGCGGGCCATCAGGCGCCGTCGAGCAGACGGCGCAGCAGCCACTGGTGCAGCGGCTGGCGCGTCCAGCCGGCCGCGTCGAACGCGCGCGCCGGGCCGTCGTCGCGCTGGATCTGCGGCGCCTGCAGCGGCCGGCCGGCGAAGCGGCGGCGCAGCGCGCGCAGCAGCGCCGCGCCGCCGGCCTGCGATTCGTCGCGGTCGACGAGGCTCAGCACGCTCACGGCGCCGTCGGCCGGCGCGCGGAACACGAGCTGCGCCCCGGCGAGGCGCCAGCAGCCCACCGCGCCCGGCGTCGCGGCGACCGCGGCGCCGCTCACCTGCCACGGCCAGCGCCCGGGCCCGGCGGCCATCGTGTCGTCGAGCCAGCGCACCGCCTCGTCGCGCGACACCTCGCGGGGCTCGGCACCGGCGTCGACAGGATCGGCGTCGGCCGGACCCGCGTCGGCGCCGACGGCGTAGCCGTACAGCGCGCACACCGTCTCGAAACCGCGCGAGCGGTACAGCCGCTCGGCGCGCGGGTTCTGCGCGAACACCTCGAGCTCGATGCTGCGCTCGCCGCGTGCGCGGGCGTCGTCGACCAGCCCGTCGAGCAGCCGCGCCGCGACCCCGCTGCCGCGCTCGGTCGGCCGCGCGCCCATCACGGCGATGCGCGAGCGCGCGGCCGGCACGGCGTGCGGCACGGGTGCCAGCGGCGTGACGAGGCCGAAGGCCACGACCTCGTCGCCGCGCAGCGCGGCGCGGCTGCGTGCGAGATCGGCGCCCTGGCGCTGCACGAACAGCCGCCAGCCCTCGGCGTCGAGCGGCGGCAGGCGCAGCAGGTAGTCGGCGAACGCCGCGTTGAACGCGTCGCGCAGCGCCGCCGGCGACACCGCAGCGGCCGGCCGCACGCGCACCCCGTCGGGCCGGGACGTCAGTTCACCCACGACAGCACCAGCAGCCACAACGGGGCGGTCAGGGCGAAGCCGAAGGTCGAGAACACGATCGCCGCGGTGGCCTCGGCCTCCAGGGTCTCGTAGCGCTGGCTGAAGATGAGCGCGTTGCTGCCGATCGGCAGCGCGCCCATCATCACCACCACCGCCAGCGGCAGCCCGCCGAGCCCGAAGCCCCAGCGCGCCACCACGAGCACCAGCGCCGGCAGCACCAGCAGCTTCAGCACCGACAGCACCACCGCGCCCTTGGCCCGTCCGCCCAGCCCGTAGTACGCGAGCGACATGCCGATCAGCACCAGGCACAGCGGCACGACCGCGGTGCCCAGCAGCTCGAGCACCTCGTCGACCACCGGCGGCAGGCCCAGGCCGGTGGCGTTCCACGCGAGGCCCGCCACCACCGGCAGCACCACCGGATGCACGATGGTGTTGCGCAGGGTCGTGCGCAAGGTGGCCGCCAGCGAGCCGGCGCTGCCGTCGTGCCGCGCGCGGGCGCGCGCGAGGTCGAGCTCGACCAGGGTGGTGAGCACGGTCAGCAGCACCAGCGCGTGCAGGCTGACGATCGTGATGTGGATGCCGAGCCCCACCTCGCCGAACAGCCCCGCGGCCATCGGCACGCCGACCTTCAAGGTGTTGCCGAAGGTCGCCGAGATCGCGCGCACGCTGGGCGCGGCGGTGGGCAGGCGGCCGCTGCGGTTGCGGCGCCGCTGCCACAGGTACACGCCCACGAGCATCAGCAGCACCGGGCCGAAGAAGGCGGCGAGCGTGTGCCACGGCAGCGCCGCGAAGTCGAGCCGCGAGGTGGTGCGGAACAGCAGCGCCGGAATGAAGATGTAGAAGGCCGCGTTCGACAAGGTGCGCGCGGGGTCGGCGCCCTGGCGCTCGTCGCCCAGCCAGCGCATGCGCCCGGCCACCCAGCCGAGCGCGACGGTGAGGAAGATCGCGAGGAGCTTGTAGAAGACCGCGAGCGACATGCCGTGCCGAGTATGCCGCTCGCGATGCCGCGCACGCGCCTCGCCTGCCGCGTCGCGCGCGCGGTGCGCGCCACGAGCGCGTCGGGCGTCAGCTCACTTGCGCCCGTACTTCGCGGTGAAGCTGGCCGAGCCCAGCCGGTTGGCGTTGATCATGAAGCCCACCAGCGCGGCGGTCGCGTCGGGCGGCACGTCGATCTTGTCGGTCTTCAGCGCGTGCACGGTGAAGATGTAGCGGTGCCGCTTGTCGCCCTTGGGCGGGCAGGCGCCGCCGAAGCCCGGCGCGCCGAAGTCGGTGCGGCCCTGCACGGCCCCGGCCGGCAGGCCCTTGCCGTCGGCGCTGCCGGCGCCTTCGGGCAGCTCGGTCGTGGTGGCCGGGATGTTGTAGACGACCCAGTGCCACCAGCCCGAGCCGGTGGGCGCGTCGGGGTCGTACACCGTCACGGCGAAGCTCCTGGCGCCCGCCGGCGCGCCGCTCCACTTGAGCGCCGGCGAGACGTTCTTGCCTTCGCAGCCGAAGCCCTTGAACACCTGCGCGTCGGTGAGCATCGAGCCGGGCTTGATGGTCGGGCTCTGCAGCTTGAAGCCGGCGGCGTGGGCGGCCGGCAGCGCGCCGAGGGCGAGCGCGGCGGCGAGGATCAGGGCGGCGGACGGCGACGAGCTGGGCATGCGGGACTCCGTGATCGTTGGCCAGGGCGGCAGCGCGCCGATGATCGCGCGATCGCGCGCGGCGTGCCAGAGCCGATCACGCCAAGGCGCCGATCACGACAAGGCGTGCCTGATCGAGGACTCCAAAGGTGACGCCCGTTCGACCACCGTTCGGGCTGCAGGGAAAGCTCAACCGGACAGCGCGCGCCGCAGCTCGGCGGCGCACAGCGCCACCGCCGTGCGCGCCTCGGGGATCACGCGGCCCATCAGGATGAAGCCGTGGATCTGCCGCTCGAAGCACAGCGCGGTGGCGACGACGCCCGCGGCCGACAGACGGTCGGCGTATTGCAGGCCTTCGTCGTGCAGCGGATCGAAGCCGGCGGTGAGCACGAGCGCCGGCGGCAGGCGCGAGAGATCGGGGTGCAGCAGCGGCGACGCGCGCCAGTCGTCGTACGCCTTCGACGCGCCCATGTACTGCGCGCGGAACCAGTCGATCACCTCGGCGGTGAGCAGCAGGCCGCGCCCGTTGGCCGTGTGCGACGGCGCGCCGCAGCGCATGTCGGTGGCCGGATAGATCAGCAGCTGGAAGGCGAGCGACGGGCCGCCCGCGTCGCGCGCGGCGTTGGCCGCCACCGCGTCCAGATTGCCGCCGGCGCTGTCGCCGGCCACGGCGAGGCGCGTCGCGTCGATGCCGAGCGCGGCGGCGTTGCCGGCCGCCCAGCGCGTCGCCGCGATCGCGTCGTCCACGGCCGCGGGGAAGGGGTGCTCGGGGCCGAGCCGGTAGTCCACCGACAGCACGGCGCAGCCCGCGCCGTTGGCCAGCTCGCGGCACAAGGTGTCGTGCGTGTCGAGGTCGCCGATGGTCCAGCCGCCGCCGTGGAAGTACACGAGCCCGGGCAACAGCGCGCGCGCATCGCTGCCGGCCGGACGCACGAGGCGCAGCCGCAGCGCACCGCCGGGGCCGGGCATCGCGAGCTCGCGCACCTCGCCGACCGGCGGCGGGTCGGGCTGGGTGAAGCCCTTGCGTTCGAGGTACAGCGCGCGCGCCTGCACCGGCGTGAGCGTGTGGTACGAAGGAACACCCCTGGCCTCGATCTGCTCGAGCGGGGCGCGGGCGGCCGGATCGATCATGCGTCGTCTCCCGATGCGGCCGGCTTGCGTGCGGCCTTCTTCGCGGGTGCCTTCTTCGCGGCGGCCGTCTTCGCCGGTGCCGTCTTCGCCGCCGCGCTCTTCGACGCGGCCGCCTTCGCGCCGGCCTTCGGGCCGCGCGGCTCGAACTCGAACACCACCTTGCCTTCCTTGTCGTCGTAGGCCAGACGCGCCTTGAACTTGCGGCGCGTCTTGTTGGACACGAAGTTCTCCAGCAGGTCGGTCTTGCCGCCTTCGAGCAGCTTGCTCATCTGCTCGCGCGCCACCGGCTGCTGCAGGATGATCTTGCCGCTCTTGAAGTCGCAGGTCACGCGCGCGCCCACCGCGTGCTCGCACACGTACGAGCTGCCGTGCTCGAACACGCGGCCCTTGCACTTCGGGCAGTGGCCCAGCGCCTGCTGATCGGAGAAGTCCACCGGCTCGCCGGAGGCCGCGGCGTCGCGCGCGTCGTCGCCGAAGTCGAACTCGAGCTTCCAGTTGCCGATCTCGTCGTCGCGCACCAGGCGCAGCTCGGCCGTGAACGGCCAGCCCGCCTTGGAGCGGAAGCCCTCGAGCGGGCCGATCTTCCGCTCGCGCAGGAAGCGCTCGACCTCGTCGATCTCGAACGCGCGGCCGCCGGGGATCTTGGTGATCGAGAAGCCGCAGCCGTCACCCGCGCCGTCGGCGCCGGTGCAGGCGAAGCGCCGGTAGTTCTCCTTCACCACGCCGCCGCAGTTCGGGCACGGCGTCGTCAGGGTCGCGTAGTCGCCGGGGATCGTGTCGCGGTCGTACTCCTTGGCCTTGCGCACGATGCGCTCGGCCATCTTCGCGATCTCGGCCATGAACTGCTCGCGCCGCAGGCGGCCGTGCTCCATCTCGGCGAGCTGGTACTCCCAGTTGCCGGTGAGCTCGGGCTTCGTGAGGTCCTCGACGTCGAGGCCGCGCAGCAGGGTCATCAGCTGGAAGGCCTTGGCCGTGGGCACCAGCTCGCGGCCGTCGCGCAGCATGTACTTCTCGCCGATCAGGCCTTCGATGATGGCCGCGCGCGTGGCCGGCGTGCCCAGGCCCTTCTCGGCCATCGCCTCGCGCAGCTCGTCGTCGTCGATCAGCTTGCCCGCGCCTTCCATCGCCGACAGCAGGGTCGCCTCGGTGTAGCGCGGCGGCGGCCGGGTCTTCAGCGCGAGCACGTTCACGTCCTCGTTGCGCACCTTCTCGCCGGGCTGCACCGGCGCCAGGGTCGCGTCCTCGTCCTGCGCCTCCTTGCCGTACACCGCCAGCCAGCCGGGCTCGACCAGCACCTTGCCGTTGGTCTGGAAGGCGTGACCCTCGACCGTGGTGACGCGCGTGGTCACCAGGTACTCCGCCGGCGGAAAGAACACCGCAAGGAAGCGCTTGACCACCAGGTCGTAGAGCTTGAGCTCGGCATCGGTGAGCGACTTCGGCGGCTGCAAGGTCGGGATGATCGCGAAGTGGTCCGACACCTTGGCGTTGTCGAACACGCGCTTCGTCGGCTTGACGTAGCCCTCCTTCAGTGCCTTCGCCGCGTGCCTGGCGATCTCGCGCATCGGCGCGGGCAGGTCTTCCTGCGCGAGCATGCCCACGGTCTTCTTCACCGTCGCGAGGTAGTCCTCGGGCAGCGCGCGCGAGTCGGTGCGCGGGTAGGTGAGCACCTTGTGCCGCTCGTACAGCGCCTGCGCCAGCGCGAGCGTGGTCTTGGCCGAGAAGCCGAAGCGGCCGTTGGCCTCGCGCTGCAGGCTGGTCAGGTCGAACAGCAGCGGGCTCGACTGCGTGCTGGGCTTGCTCTCCTCGGTGACCGTGCCGCTGCGGCCGCGCACGGCGTCGGCCACCACGTTCGCGTCGCGCTCGTTCCACAGGCGCTCGGCCCTGCGCTCGGGGTCGTTCTCGTCCTTCTTCCACTTCGGGTCGAACCACTTGCCCTCGTAGGTGCCGCCGGCGGCGACGAAGCTCGCGCGCACCTCCCAGTAGTCGCGCGCCGCGTGGCGGCGGATCTTCTCCTCGCGCTCGACCACGATCGACAAGGTGGGCGTCTGCACGCGGCCCACGGTGGTGAGGAAGAAGCCGCCGTCGCGCGAGTTGAACGCGGTCATCGCGCGCGTGCCGTTGATGCCGACCAGCCAGTCGGCCTCGGAGCGGCTGCGCGCCGCGTCGGCCAGCCCGCGCAGCTGCTCGTCGGAGCGCAGCTGCGCGAAGCCTTCGCGGATCGCCTCCGGCGTCATGCTCTGCAGCCACAGCCGGCGCACCGGCTGCTTCGCCTTCGCGTACTGCTGGATCAGGCGGAAGATCAGCTCGCCCTCGCGGCCCGCGTCGCAGGCGTTGATGAGTTCGGTGACGTCCTTGCGCCTGGCGAGCTTCACGATCGCGTTGAGCCGGCCCTTGCTCTTGTCGATGGGCGCGAGGTCGAAGTGCGGCGGCACCACCGGCAGGTGCGCGAAGCTCCACTTGCCGCGCTTGACGTCGAACTCCTCCGGCGCCTTGATCTCCACGAGGTGGCCGACGGCCGACGTGACGACGTAGCGCTTGTTCTCGAAGTACTCGTCGTGCTTGTCGAACTTGCCCGCCACCGGGGTGAGCGCGCGCACGATGTCCTGCGCGACGCTCGGCTTCTCGGCGATGACCAGTGCCTTGCCCATGCGTTCCCTGTCCTGTGTCCGGTGGTCGTGCGCGCGGTCGGGCCGCGCCGCGAGGGCACGACCCTACAATCCCGACGCCCTCGCGCGCGCGCACGCACGCGCGCGCCCATGAAATCAATGTACCGAATGAAGTCCACCGCGCCAGCCCGTCGTCCCGCCCCCGCTCCCGCCGGCCCTTCGAAGAAGGCCTCCCGCCCGATGAACGGGCACCGCCTGAACGGCCACGACCGCGACCCGCTGCCGGCCGCCGGACGGCGCATCCAGGTGCGCCGCTCGGGCGTGCACGGCAAGGGCGTGTTCGCGTTGCGCCCGATCCGCAAGGGCGAGACGATCATCGAGTACGTCGGCGAGATCATCACGTGGAAGGAGGCACTGCGCCGCCATCCGCACGACCCGCACGACCCGCACCACACCTTCTACTTCCACATCGACGAGCAGCACGTCATCGACGCCGGCGTCGGCGGCAATGCCGCGCGCTGGATCAACCACGCCTGCGAGCCCAACTGCGAGGCCGACGAGGTGGACGGCCGCGTGTTCATCAAGGCGCTGCGCGACCTGAAGCCCGGCGAGGAGCTGTTCTACGACTACGGGCTCGTCATCGACGACCGCTACACGCCGGCGCTGAAGAAGCAGTACGAGTGCCGCTGCGGCGCGCGCCGCTGCCGCGGCACCATGCTCGCGCCCAAGCGCTGACGCGACGAGGGGCGAGTCGGCATGCCGCATTCCCGCTGGGGCACCGAAGCGCTGTGGGAGCAGCTCGCGCCGCTGCTGCCCGGGCTGTCGATCGAGGTGGTGGCGCGCACCGAGTCCACCAACTCGCAGCTGCTCGAACGCTCGCGGCTCGCGTCGCCGCGCGGCGAGCCGGGCGCCTGATTCGGCCGCCGCGCCGGCGACACGCAGCCGTGCCTGCTGGTGGCCGAGCACCAGACCGGCGGGCGCGGCCGCCAGGGTCGCACCTGGCGCTCGGCGCCGGGCGCGTCGCTCACCTTCTCGCTCGCGCTGCCGATCGAGCGCGACGACTGGTCGGGCCTGTCGCTCGCGGTCGGCCTCGCGATCGCCGAGGCGCTCGACCCGCCCGACCTGTTCGGCGAGCCGCGGCTGCGCCTGAAGTGGCCGAACGACCTGATGCTCGCGCTCGACGCGCACAGCGCCGGCCGCAAGCTCGGCGGCGTGCTGATCGAGAGCGTGGCCATCGGCGAGCGGCGCATGGCGATCGTCGGCGTCGGGCTCAACGTGCAGCCGCTCGACGCCGGCGAGGTCGCGACCGGCTTCGCCTGCCTGCAGGAGATCGAGCCCGACGCGAGCGCGCCGTCGGCGCTGGCGCGCGTGGCGCCGGCGCTCGCGCAGGCGCTCGTCGACTTCCAGCGCGGCGGCTTCGCCGTGTTCGCCGAGCGCTACGCGGCGCGCGACCTGCTGCGCGGACGCGCCGTCACCACCACCATGCCGGAGCTGCCCGAGGGCGTGGCCGAAGGCGTCGACGGCGCCACCGGCGCGCTGCTCGTGCGCGCCGGCGGCACGGTGCACCACGTCTCGAGCGGCGAGGTCAGCGTGCGACTGGCCGACGCGGCGCCGGGCGTGCCGGCAGACCCGGCGAGCTGACCCCGGGGCCGCCGCATGCTGCGCGCGATCGTCCTCGCCCTGCTGGCGGCCAACCTCGCGTTCTGGGCCTGGACGCACGGCTGGCTCGACGGCGTGGTCGGCGCGAGCCCGCACGGCGAGCGCGACCCGTCGCGCCTCGAGCGCCAGGTCAACGTCGGGCGGCTGCAGATCCAGCCGGGCGCCCGCGCCGCGGCGGCCGACACCACCGGCGCGAGCCCGGGCCTGCGTCCGGACCCCGCGCAGCCCGCCGACACGACCCCCGCGGCGACGGCGGGTGCCGCCCCGGCCGGCAGCGCTTCGGCGCCGGGCGGCGCGAGCACGGCCGCGGCGTCGGCAGCGGCCGCCGCAGCGACCACCGCCTGTCTCGAGGCCGGCCCGTTCTCGCCGGCCGAGCTCGTCGCGGCCGAGGCCGCGCTCGTGCGCGCCGCCCTGCCCGCCGGCAGCTGGACCGACGTGCGCCGCGACACGCCGGGCGCCTGGATCATCTACATGGGCCGCTACGCCGACGCCGCGCAGCTGAGCGAGAAGGAAGAGCAGCTGCGGCGCGTGCGCGGCGTGAGCTTCGAGCGCGTGAAGGGCCTGCCCGACCTCGAGCCCGGCCTGTCGCTCGGCCGCTTCGACGACCGGGGCGCCGCCGACGCGGCATTGGCCGACCTCGGTGCGCGCGGCGTGCGCAGCGCGCGCGTGGTCACCGTCGCCGCGCCGGCGACGACCTACCTCGTGCGCGTCGAGCGCGCCGACGCGGCGCTGCAGCAGCGCCTGGCGACGCTGAAGGCGCCGTCGCTCGGCGCGGGCTTCAAGGCCTGCGCGCCGGGGCGCTGAGCGGTGCGCTCAGCCGCGCGAACGCCGCCGGCCGAACGGCCGGGCCAGCATCCGGCCGACCGGACGAGCCCTCGGCCGGCCACGCCGCTGCGGCCACGCCAGCAGCACGGTCGCGAGGGCCAGGCCGGCGAGCCAGGCGAGGCCCATCGCACCGCCGCCACCTCCGCCGCCGCCGGACGGCGGCGTGGTGCCGCCGCCGGGCGTGCCGTCGAGCGCACTCACGCGCAGCGCGGCATCGACGTCGGCGTTGTCGATCAGCACCGTCGGCCACGCGGGCGCCGTGTACGCCGCCGGGTTCTGCGCGAACACGAGCGCCTGCGCCACGTCGAGGATGCCGACGCCGCAGGTCTGCGTGGTGCAGATGCAGCGACCGGGATTGGCCGCCGAGCAGGTGCCGATCTTCGGCGAGGTGACGTGCGGCCGCGCCGACAGCCGCAGGCCGCGCACGATGTCGTCGTACGTCAGCGCGGGGTTCACCGACAGCATCAGGCTGATCGCGCCGGCGACGGTGGGGGCGGCGAAGCTGGTGCCGGTGACGAAGGACAAACCCGGACGTCCGGGTGCGGTCCGCCCTTCGTTGTCGATGCCGAGAAGTCCATCGTCGCCCAGCGTGCCGAGCCACGCGCCGCCGACCGCGTCACCGCCGACGGTGGCGATGCCGGTGGCCGCGAGTTCGGGGCCGAAGTTCGAGTAGCTGGCCTTGAAGCCGTCGCGGTTGAGCGCGGGCACGCCGATCACGCCGGGGCACTTGGCGGGCCGCGTGGCGGTGCTGCTCTCGTTGCCGGCGGCGGCGACGATCACGACGTCGCGCGCACGCAGCTCGTCGATCACGTCCTGGTAGGCCGCGCAATCGCCCGTGCCGCCGAAGCTGATGGTGAGGATGCGCGCCGGGTTCGGATTGGTCGGCGCGCCCGTCACCGCGAGGCCGGCCGCCCAGCGCATGCCGTCACGGATGTCGGCCACGTCGGCGCCGCACTTGCCGGCCACGCGCACCGGCACGATCTGGCCTTGCCAGTTGATCGACGCGACGCCGCTCAGGTTGTTCGTGATCGCCGCGATCTGGCCCGCGATGATGGTGCCGTGCCACGAGCTGTTCTCGGTCTGGCAGGTCGAGTAGCGCGCCGGATCGGCGGTCCGGTCGGCCGCGCTCACCCAGTCGCCCGGGTCCGACGGGTCGGTGTCGCGATCGCTGCCGTCGCCGGCCGCGCCGCCGTCGCCGTCGTTGGCGTAGCCCGGGTCGCTGACGAAGTCGTGGCCTTGCAGGACCCGCGACGCAGCCAGCTCCGGATGCGACGTGATGCCGCTGTCGATGATCGCCACACGAGCCGCTGCACTCCCGACACCCGTGCTCCCCGCAATGCCCGACCCCCACGCCGACAGGAAGCCCGGCACGCCGCGCAGCCGGTCGGCCTTCACGTTGGCGTCGCTGCCGCCGGCGGCGTACAGCCACCACTGGCGCAGCACCTCGCCGTTGTCGGGAACACCGACGAAGTACGGATCGTTCGGCGGCACCTGCAGCCGCCGCTCGCGCACGTTCGGCACGACCCACTCGACGTCGGGTCGCGCGCGCAGCTGCGCCGCCAGCCGCTCGGCCTCGTCGGCCGTCAGCACGCGGCCGAAGTCGAGCACCTGCGCGTCGCGCCCGTTCGGCCGCAGGCGCTGCGGCTGCAGCCGCGCCTCGCGCAGCACGCGCTCCCAGCGGCCGCTCTCGCGCGCCGCGCGCTCGCGGCCGGCCGCGTCGGCCGCGAGCGCGAGCTCGTGCGCGGGCGCGTCCTTGAGCTTGACGATCAGCCCGCGCGCGGGGCGTGCGTCGGCCGCGGCCGGCGGCTGCGCGGACGCGGATGAAAAAGCGGCCGCCAGTGCGGCGGCCGCGACGATGCGCGAGATGGTGGCGCGAGGTCTCATGCAGGCACCGCGGTCGACGGCAGGCGGCGCACGTCGGTCACTTCGCGGCCACCACGCGGGCCAGTTCGAGGATCTTGTTCGAGTAGCCCCATTCGTTGTCGTACCAGGCGACCAGCTTGACGAAGGTGGGGTCGAGCATGATGCCGGCGTCGGCGTCGAACACGCAGGTGGCCGCCTCGCCGCGGAAGTCGGTCGCGACGACCTTGTCCTCGGTGTACGCCATCACGCCCTTCAGCGCGCCTTCGCTGGCCGCCTTCATCGCGGCGCAGATCGCCTCGTAGGTGGTCGGCTTCTCGAGCTCGGCGGTGAGGTCGACCACCGACACGTCGGAAGTCGGCACGCGGAACGACATGCCGGTGAGCTTCTTGTTGAGCGACGGGATCACCTTGCCCACCGCCTTGGCCGCGCCGGTGGAGCTGGGGATGATGTTCTCGAGGATGCCGCGGCCGCCGCGCCAGTCCTTGTTGCTCGGCCCGTCGACCGTCTTCTGCGTGGCGGTGGCCGCGTGCACGGTGGTCATCAGGCCGCGCTTGATGCCGAAGGTGTCGTGCATGACCTTGGCCAGCGGCGCCAGGCAGTTGGTGGTGCACGACGCGTTGGAGACGATGGCCTGGCCGGCGTAGCTCTGGTGGTTCACGCCGTACACGAACATCGGCGTGTCGTCCTTCGACGGCGCGCTCTGGATCACCTTCTTCGCGCCGGCGTCGAGGTGCTTCTGGCAGGTGTCGAGCGTGAGGAACAGGCCGGTCGACTCGACCACCACGTCGACGCCGATCTCGCCCCACTTCAGCGCGGCCGGGTCCTTCTCGGCACTCAGGCGGATGCGCTTGCCGTTGACCACGAGCGTCGAGCCGTCGACCGCGATGTCGCCCTTGAAGCGGCCGTGCACCGAGTCGTACTTCAGCATGTACGCGAGGTAGTCGGGCTCGAGCAGGTCGTTGATGCCGACGACCTCGACGTCCTCGAAGTTCTGCACGGCGGCGCGGAACACCATGCGGCCGATGCGGCCGAAACCGTTGATGCCGATCCTGATGGTCATGGTCTGAATCTTCCCTTGGGGTGGATGGGTGGACAACGCTCGAATCCGGGGCGTTCAGGGCCGGCAGCCGAGCTGCCCGCGCTTGAGGTTCTCGTAGTAGCCGAGCTCGCCGGGGCACTCGGGCCTGGCGGCCGGTGCGGCGCTGCCGGCCTGGGCGGTGCACAGGAACGCGCCGGTCTTGCGGTTCACGCTCTTCGCGTCGAGCTTCCAGCCGTCGGGGCACTTCGGGCCGGCCGGCGCGGCGGCGGCGGCGGGCGCGGCCTTGGCGGGCGCGGCCACGGCCACCTGCGCGTACTGGTTGTCGCCCGTGCACTTGAGCATCGGCAGGTTGGTCTTGGGCTCGACCATCACGCGGTAGGTGCCGGCCTTGGCGTAGGTGTGGCTCACCACCAGCGGCACGTCCTTGGTCTGGTTGATCTTGAAGTCGCGCTTGGGCGTGCCGTCGCCGAAGTCGATGCGCACGTTGCAGTTCAGCGCGCCGCCGCTGACGTCGAAGTCGGCCGTGATCGTGACCGGCGCGCCCGGCGCGGCCGGCTGCGGCGCGACCTTCACGCCGGTGAGCGTTTGCGACTGCGCGACGAAGGCGAGCGCGAGGCCCGCGGCGGCGATGGCGATGTGTCGGTGCATGGTGTCGTCCTCCTCGACGGGTCAGCGGAACAGCACGGCCTTCACGGTGTCGGCGACGTTGCGCACCGTGAAGCCGAAGTGCTCGAACAGCGCGGGCGCCGGCGCGCTCTCGCCGTAGCGGTCGAGGCCGACCACCGCGGCGCAGCCGTACTTCCACCAGAAGTCGCTCACGCCCGCCTCGACGGCGATGCGCGGCAGCTTCGGCGGCAGCACCCGCGACTTGTACTCTGCGCCCTGGCGGTCGAACACGCTCGTGCCGGGCATCGACACCACGCGCACCGCGATGCCTTCCTTCGCCAGCGCGGCCTGCGCGTGCAGCGCCAGCTGCACCTCGCTGCCGGTGGCCACGATCACCGCCTGCGGCCGCCGCGCGAGCCCCACCTCGGACGGCTCGGCCAGCACGTAGGCCCCGCGCGCGATGTCGGCCAGCCCGACCTTCGGCAGGTACGACGTGTTCTGGCGCGACAGCAGCAGCGCCGTCGGCCCGTCGCGGCGCGCCAGCGCGGCGCCCCAGGCCACCGCGGTCTCGGCGGTGTCGGCCGGCCGCCAGACGTCGAGGTTCGGCACGAGCCGCAACGACGCCGCGTGCTCGACGCTCTGGTGCGTGGGCCCGTCCTCGCCGAGGCCGATCGAGTCGTGCGTGAACACGTGCACCACGCGCCGCCTCATCAGCGCGGCCATGCGGATCGCGTTGCGGCTGTAGTCGCTGAAGGTGAGGAAGGTGCCGCCGTAGGGGATGAAGCCGCCGTGCAGCGCGATGCCGTTCATCACCGCGGCCATGCCGAACTCGCGCACGCCGTAGTTGATGTGCCGCCCGCCGTTGGGCGTGCCGTCGGCCGCGAAGCGCAGCGGCGGCGTGGCCTTGGTCTGCGTGAGGTTCGAGCCGGTGAGGTCGGCGCTGCCGCCCAGCAGTTCGGGCAGCGCCGCGGTGAAGGCCTCCAGCGCGAGCTGGCTGGCCTTGCGCGTGGCCACGGTCTGCGCCGCCGCGTGCGCCGCGGCCACGGTGTCGGCGACCAGGCGCTCGAAGTCCGCCGGCAGCTCGCCGGCCATGCGGCGCTGGAACTCCGCCGCGCGATCGGGCCAGGTGGCCTTGTAGGCGGCGAGCGCGGCCTCCCACTTCGCCTCGGCGGCCAGGCCGGCGGCCCTGGCGCTCCACGCGTCGTACGCGGCCTTCGGCACGACGAAGGGCTCGTGCTCCCAGCCCAGCGCCTCGCGCGTGGCGCGCACCTCGTCGGGCCCGAGCGCCTCGCCGTGCGCCTTGGCGCTGCCCGCGCGGTTGGGCGATCCCTTGCCGATGGTGGTCTTGCACACCACGAGGCTCGGCCGGTCGGCGCACTGCTTCGCCTGCGCGAGCGCCGCGTCGACCGCGTCCACGTCGTGCCCGTCCACCGGACCGATCACGTTCCAGCCGTAGGCGCGGAAGCGCGCCGGCGTGTCGTCGACGAACCACGGCGCCACCTCGCCGTCGATCGAGATGCCGTTGTCGTCGTAGATCGCGATCAGCTTGTTCAGCTTCCACGCCGCCGCGAGCGCGCAGGCCTCGTGGCTCACGCCTTCCATCAGGCAGCCGTCGCCGAGGAAGACCCAGGTGCGGTGGTCGACGATCGTGTGGCCGGGCCGGTTGAACTCGTGCGCGAGCAGCTTCTCGGCCAGCGCCATGCCCACCGCGTTGGCCAGTCCCTGGCCGAGCGGGCCGGTGGTGGTCTCGACGCCGGGCGTGACGTCGACCTCCGGATGGCCCGGCGTCTTGCTGTGCAACTGGCGGAAGCGGCGCAGCTCCTGCATCGGCAGCTCGTAGCCGGTGAGGTGCAGCAGCGCGTACAGCAGCATCGAGCCGTGACCGTTGCTCAGCACGAAACGGTCGCGGTCGGGCCAGCGCGGGTTGCGCGGGTTGTGCTTCAGGTGCCGGCCCCACAGCGCGACGGCGATCTCGGCCATGCCCATCGGCGCGCCCGGATGCCCGGAGTTGGCCTGCTGCACCGCGTCCATGGCGAGTGCTCGGATGCTGTTCGCCATGAGGGCGGTGTCGTGGGAAGCCATGCGCTGCGCGATCGGGGGAGGGAGGAAGGGCGAGAGGGCGGGGAGTGCCGCGCGATTTTACGGGCCCGGGTCGGCCGGGATAATCCGGCCGCCATGGACGGGCTGCACCTCACCGCCGACCTCGAAGGCTGCGACCCCCGGGCCGCGCCGATGACCGACGTGCAGGCGCTGCGCTCGCTGTGCGTGCAGGCCGTGCGCGACGCAGGCCTGTCGCCCGTGGCCGAGCTGTTCCACCGCTTCGACGCGCCGCCCGGCGCGGCCGACGGCAGTGCCGGCGGCATCACCGGCGTCGTGCTGCTGGCCGAGTCGCATCTGGCCGTGCACACCTGGCCCGAGCGCGCCGCGGTGACGCTCGACGCGTACGTGTGCAACGTCGGGGCCGACAACTCCGCGCGTGCCGAGCGGCTGCTCGACGCCTTGCTCGCGGCCTTCGCGCCGCGTGGTCGCATCGTGCGGCATCGCCTGCGCCGCGGCTCGCCCCCGGTTTGACCGCCGTCAAGGTGCCGCGCGCGCGCCGCGCGCACGATCGCCGCAACCACACTGCGGAGCACGCGATGACCCCCGCGACCCTGAAGATCCTGCGCGACGAGCACGGCGCGCTGTCGGCGGTGCTGCGCTCGATGTCGATGCTGGTGGCCGACGCGCGACGGCGCAACGCGACCCCCGACTTCCACGCGCTGCGCGCCATGCTGTTCTACGTCGACGAGTTCCCCGAGAAGTTGCATCACACGAAGGAGTCGTCGCTGCTGTTCCCGCTGCTGCGCCAGCGCACGCAGGAGGCCGCGCCGGTGCTCGACAAGCTCGACCGCGACCACGCGCAGGGCGAGCACGCGATCCGCGAGCTCGAGCACCTGCTGATCGGCTGGGAGATGCTCGGCGAGCCGCGCCGCGCCGCCTTCGAGCAGGCGCTGGAGCGCTACGTGAACTTCTACCTCTCGCACATGCGCGTGGAGGAGACCGAGATCCTGCCGCTGGCGGAGCGCGCGCTGACCGAGGACGACTGGCGCACGCTCGATGCCGCCTTCAGCCAACACCGCGACGCGCTCACCGGACGCGAGCCCGACGCGGCGTTCCGCGGGCTGTTCCGCACCATCGTCAACACCACGCCGGCGCCGATCGGGTTGGCGTGACGTAGGCCCCC
>CAZFET010000035.1:13296-17733 GCA_964517545.1 uncultured Burkholderiaceae bacterium | reverse complement strand
CCGCGTGCGCCGCGTTCAGGCTCCTCTTCGTCATGCCCCGCACCAGCAGCGCCGAGGGCACCACGGTGGCCACCGCGCCGTACAGCGCCGAGACCGCCACCTCGCTGCGCTGCGTCAGCGCCCACGCGAGCACCGTGCACAGCAGCCCCGCCGCGGCCTGCGCCGCCACCACCCGCCAGGGCGAGACCCGGGGGATGCGCTCGCGGATCGCCTGCGCCTCTTCGCGCGTGAGCGTCCGGAACGGGGGATCGTCCGCCGCGTCGTCGTCGTGCCCGTAGCCCTGGCGAGTGCGTTCAGACATCGGGCGTTACGAGACGTTGCGGCAAACCGCGGGATTATAGGGGCTAACCCGGCCGCCTCCCGGCCCCTCGGACCGCGCCGGACGAGCGGACGCCGGTCCGGCCAAGCCCCGGCACGATAGGCCGCCCGGCTTTCACCACCATGACGGCGCGCGTCGCCGGGGTGCTCACGGCAGGCTGACGTAGCGCCGGGCGAGCGCGCGCAGCGCGTCGGCCGAGGTCTCGGCGTCGAAGCCCGCGCCCAGCTCGTCGGCGAGGACTGCCGCCACGTCGCCGGCCACGCGCGCCGCCGCGCGCGCATCGAGGAACAGCAGCCGGCAGCGGCGCGCGAGCACGTCTTCCACCGAGCGCGCGAGCTCGTGCCGCGCGGCAAAGCGCACCATCGCCTCGCTCAGGCCGCCGGCCTGCGCGCCCTCGCCGTCGCGCCACAGCCAGCGGTCGGCGCCGGGCAGCGCGCGCAGCGTCTCGACCTCGGTGCCGTAGAGATGTTCGCCCGGCGGCTGCGACAGCGGCACCTGCCGGCGCGCGGTGGCGCCCACCAGCGGCAGGTGCACGGTCGCGCCGCCCGGGCGGCGCGGCAGCAGCTTCGCGTCGAAGCAGTGCTCCAGCACGTCCTCGGCCATCGCGCGGTACGTGGTCCACTTGCCGCCCGTCACGGTGACCAGCCCCGAGCGGCCGACGCGCACCGTGTGCTCGCGCGAGATGGCCTTGCTGCTCTCGCCTTCGTCGTCGGGCTTCACGAGCGGGCGCAGCCCGACCCAGGCCGAGCGCACGTCGGCGCGCGACGGCGCGCGCGCGAGGTACCGCCCCGCCTCGCGCAGGATGAACTCCACCTCGTCGCGGAAGGGTTCGGGCTCGAGCGCCAGGTCCTCGCGCGGCGTGTCGGTGGTGCCGAGCACGGTCTTGCCCAGCCACGGCACCGCGAACAGCACGCGGCCGTCGGCGGTCTTGGGCACCAGCAGCGCATGGTCGCCGCCGAGGAAGTCGCGCTCGACCACGAGGTGCACGCCCTGGCTGGGTGCCACCATCGGCGCGCGCCGCTTCGCGCCGGGCTCGGCGTCCATGCCGCGGATCGCGTCGACCCACACGCCGGTGGCGTTGACCACGCAGCCGGCCGCGAGCCGCAACGACATGCCGCCGTCGCGGTCGCGCGCCTCGACGCCGCTCACGCGCCCGGCGTCGCGCAGCAGCGCGGTGACCTCCATGCGGTTGATCACCGCCGCGCCGCGCGCGAGCGCGGTGCGCGCCAGCGCGAGCGCGAGCCGCGCGTCGTCGAACTGGCCGTCCCAGTACTTCACCCCGCCGGCGAGGCCCGCGGCGCGCACGCCCGGCAGCAGGCTGCGCACGCGCGCGCTCGACAGCCACTCGGTCGGGCCCAGCCCGCGCGAGCCGGCCAGCGCGTCGTACATCTTCAGCCCGACGCCGTAGAACGGCCGCTCCCAGAACGAGAAGCTCGGCATCACGAAGGGCAGCGGCTGCGCGAGGTAGCGCACGCCGCCGTGGACGAGCTTGGTGCTGCGCGACGACGTGCCCTTGGCGAAGTCCTCGGCCTCCAGCAGCGCGACCGAGAAGCCGCGCGCGACGGCGTCGAGCGCGACGCCGAGGCCGGTGGCGCCGCCGCCGATCACGATCAGGTCGAAGCGTTCGGGGGCGCGCAGCCGCGCCAGCAGCGAGGCGCGGTCGGCGGCGGTCGACGACGGCGCGCCGCTCACGTGATCACCGACTGCTGCGCGATGCCCGCGTCGACCAGCACGTGCTGGCCGGTCATGCCGTCGGAGTCGTCGGCGGCCAGGAACAGGGTCGGGCGCGCGACGTGGCCCGGATCGAGCCGGATCTTCAGGCACTGCGCATCGAGGAACTGCCGGTCGGCCGCCGGGTCGCGGTGCAAGCTGGTCTGCCGCTCGGTGACGATGGCGCCCGGCACGAGCGCGTTGACGCGGATGTGGCGCGGGCCGAGCTCGCGCGCCAGGGTGCGCGTGAGCCCGAGGATGCCGGCCTTGGCGGTGGTGTAGCCCACGAGCTGGGGCCGCCCGCGCATCCGCGACACCGAGCCCAGGTTGACGATCGAGCCGCCGCCGGCCCCGGCCATCGCCGGCGCCGCCGCCTGGATGGCGAAGAAGTAGTGCTTCAGGTTGAGCGCGAGGCGGTCGTCCCAGAACTCCGGGGTCACGTCCTCCATCGCGTGGCGGTCGTCGCGGCCGGCGTTGTTGATCAGCACGCGCACGGGGCCGAGCTTCGCGATCACGTCGCGCAGCAGCGCCTGGTACGCCGAGACGTCGCGCACGTCGCACGCGGCGTAGTACGGCGCCGGCCGGCCGGTGGCGACGATCTCGTCGATCAGCGCGCGACCGCCGTCGGGCCGCGTGCCGCAGAACGCGACGCGCGAGCCCTGCGCCGCGAACGCGCGCACGAGCTCGGCGCCGATGCCCGAGCTGCCGCCGGAGATGAAGACCACGCGATCCTTCAGCGACGGATAGGTCGCACTCGTCATGACAGCCTCGCAAAGTTCGCCGGCAGTCCCGGCACGTCCACGCGCATCTGCAGCACGCAGCCGGACCACGGCAGCGCCGCCAGCTCGGCCGCGGGCCGCTTGTCGCGCGCGGTGGTGATGTACAGCGTCTTCAGGTCGGGCCCGCCGAAGCACGGCATGGTCGGGCAGCGCGCCGGCAGCTCGACCTCGCGCAGCACGCGCCCGTCCGGCGCGAGTCGCAGCACGCGCGCGCCCTCGAACATCGCGACCCAGTAGCAGCCTTCGGCGTCGACCGCCGCGCCGTCGGGGCGCCCGCCGTAGCGCTCGAGCGGCTCGCCGTCGGCGCGCGGCTCGAAGCGCGCGAAGACGCGGCGGCGCGCCAGGGTGCCGGCGGCAGCGTCGAAGTCGAGCGCGTACACCACGTGCGCCTTGGTGTCGGCCCAGTACAGGGTGCGCCCGTCGGGACTCCAGGCGAGCCCGTTGCTGACCGTGATGCCGTCGGCCACGCGTTCGAGCGCGCCGTGCGCGAAGCGGTACAGCGCGGCCTTCGGCGGGTCGCGCGGCTCGTAGATCGTGCCCACCCACAGCCGGCCCAGCGCGTCGGCCTTGCCGTCGTTGAAGCGTTCGACGGCCGTGTCGTACGGCGGCTCGGCCACGCGGCGGCGCTGGCCGCTGGCCGGATCGAAGCGCCACAGGCCGTCGCGCATCGCGAGCAGCAGGCCGCCTTCGAGCAGCGGCACGCAGCACGCCACGTCGGTGTCGAAGCCCCAGTGCTCGTGCCACTGGCGCTGCGGGTCCCAGCGGTGCAGCGCGTGGCCGGGGATGTCGCACCAGTACAGCACCTGCTCGCCCGGATGCCACAGCGGCGACTCGCCGAGCCGGCACGGCGGCAGCGGCACGGGCGTGACGGGAGCGGTCGGTTCGGGCATGGCTTTCAGGCGCGCGCGACGTCGAGCCGCATCGATGCCGCGATCGCCGCGCCCGGGGCGAGAGACACGAGGCCGTGCGCCGCCGGGTCGGCCATGTGGATGGCGTTGCTCACGTGGCTCACCGGCTCGATGCAGAAGAAGTCGCGTTCGGGTGGCGTGAACACGACCACGCGCGTCAGCGACGACGCGAGGCGCAAGGAGAAGCGCTCGTCGCGCAGGCGCGCGGCGCCCTGCCAGCCGTCGAAGCAGTGGTCGAACGCGAGGTGCGCGACGTCGCCGTCGCTGCCGAGCTGCCCGACGCGGCGCCTGGGCAGCTGCGTGGCGTCGCGGTCCCAGCGGCCGGCCACCTCGAGGTGGAGACGGCTGCGCGCGCGCTTCGGGAAGTACGGGTGCCAGCCGAGCCCGGCCGGCGCGACGACCGCGGCGTCGTTGCGCAGCACGAGCGTGAGCTCCAGCGCGTCGGGCGCGAGGCGCACGATCTGCTGCGCCTCGAAGGCGAACGGCCAGTGCGCGTCGGGCGCGTGGCGGTAGACCAGCAGCGCGTCGTCGGCGCCGTGGCGCTCGACCTGCCACGCGCGCAGCCAGCCCACGCCGTGCAGCGAGTGCGGGCTGTCGTCGAAGTTGGGCGCCGTCGTGTAGTCGCCGCCGTGCCAGCGGAAGCGCCGGTAGCCCAGCCGGTTGGAGTACGGCACGAGCGGGAAGCAGGCCGACTGCCGCGGGCCTTCGAGCGCGCCCGGCT
>CAZFET010000035.1:5953-13286 GCA_964517545.1 uncultured Burkholderiaceae bacterium | reverse complement strand
TCGGGCGCGCGGCGCACGGGCTGGCGGGCGTGGCAGGGGACCGGGCGGTGGGCGGCGGGGGCGTGGCGGTGGGCCAGGAGCGGGGCGCCGGCGGTGAGTTCGAGGCCGTGGGGACCGGTCATGGATGCGGACTGCAGGATGCGCGCGGGGACGCGCATCGTAGTCCCGACGCGCTCACCAGCCGGCGGGCAGCACCTCGGAGAGCGCCACCACGCGCCCCTCGTCGATGCTCTTGTGCGCGGCCAGCCCGGTGGCCACGGCGCGCAGGCCCTCTTCGAGCGGAATCTCCGGCGGCAGGCCCCGGCGCACGGCCTCGGCGAACTTCTGGTGCTCGACATAGCTGGCGCCGAAGTGCTGGCCGAGGTACTTGATGTTGGTGTCGCGCACCTGGCGCACCGCCACGCCCTTGCCCGTGCCCGACGGCTGGCCCCACACCTCGCGCCGGCCCCAGTCCTCGCGCCGGCCGTAGCGCAGCACGCCCGACGGCAGCAGCGACTCGAGCTTGCCCTCGTCGCCGACGATCACGACGTGCTCGTTGTCGAGCGAGTTCTCGGCGAACATGCACAGGTCGAGGCTCGCGCGCGCGCCCGACGGGTACTCGACGATCACGTAGGCGCTGTCGAGGATGTCGGGGCGCCGGCCGTCGATCTGCTCGTCGAGGTGGTTGACGCGCTGCCCGCCCGAGGCGAACACGCGCGACGGCTGCTCCTTCAGGATCAGGTCCATCAGGTTGAAGTAGTGGCAGCACTTCTCGACCAGCGTGCCGCCGGTGTTGGCGTTGAAGCGGTTCCAGTTGCCGACCTTCGGATAGAACGGCTCGCGGTGCTCGCGGATCGCCACCTGGTGCAGGCGGCCGATGCCGCCCGCGTGCGCGATGCGGATCATCTCGGCCACCGGCGGCATGTAGCGGTACTCCTGCGCCACCCACACGATGCCCTTGCGGCCCTGCTTCGCGCGCTCGCGCTCCAGCTCCACGAGCGCCGCGCCGTCGGCCACCTTCGTGACCAGCGGCTTCTCGCACAGGATGTGCAGGTCGGTGGCCAGCGCGTCGCGCATCACGGCCACGTGCGTGAAGTTCGGGCTCGCGATCACCACCGCGTCGCACAGGCCGCTGGCCAGCAGCTCGCGGTGGTCGGCGAACAGCGCCACCTGGCCGTCCAGCAGCGCCGAGGCCTGCTGCCGGCTGCCGGCGTCGGGGTCGGCGATCGCGGTGACGCCGCCGCCGCCCAGCGCGCGGATGTTCTCGATGTGTTCGCGGCCTATGCTGCCGCACCCGATGATCCCGTAGCGGATCTTGTCCATGTCCGACTCGACTGCTCTTTCTGTCAACCCTTGAGACCGCCTTGCGTCAGGCCGCCGACCACGCGTTCCTGGACCACGGCGATCAGCACGGCCACCTGCACCATGGCGACGACGAGCGCGGCCGAGATGATCGGCCACGGAAACGTGAACTCGCCCTGGTACAGCGTGATGCCCACCGGCACGGTGCGCATCGACGCGCTCGCGTTGAGCGACAGCGCGAGCAGGAACTCGTCCCACGCGTTCACGAAGGCGAGGATGCCGGCGGTGAACACGCCCGGCGCGGCCAGCGGCACGACCACGCGCCACAGCGCGCCGATGCGCGTGCAGCCGTCGATCATCGCGGCGTTCTCGAGGTCCTTCGGAATGCTCTGGAAGAAGCTCACCAGCACCAGGGTGCACACGGGCAGGTTCAGCACGGTGTACGGGATCACCAGCGCGGTGTACGTGTTCAGCAGGTTCAGCGCGCGCATGGTCTCGAAGATCGGCACCAGCAAGGTGACCAGCGGGAACATGCTCGACGCGACGATGCAGGTCAGGATGAGCTGCCGGCGCTGCAGGTTCAGCCGCGCGATCGCGTAGGCCGCGAACGCCGCCACCACGAGCGAGGTGGCGGTCGACAGCGCCGCCACGAGGAAGCTGTTGCCCAGGTACTTCAGCAGCGGCTGGTCGGTGAACGCCTGCACGTAGTGGGCCAGGGTCGGGTTCACCGGCCAGTAGGTGATGGGCTTGCTGACCAGCTCGGTCTCGGTCTTCAGCGACGTGAGCAGGATCCACAGCGCCGGGAAGAAGCCGTTGATCACGACGATCGCCGCGGCGACGAGCCGCAGCTTCGGTCCCTCGAGCCAGCCGCCCTTCATGCGTTCCTCCCGATGCGCTTGAGATAGAAGCCCGTCACGAACAGCGACAGCACGAACATGAAGACGGCCAGGGTGGAGCCGTAGCCGACGTCGAGGTAGTCGATCGTCGTCTTGTGGATCAGCATCGACAGCGTCTCGGTCGCGTTGCCGGGGCCGCCCTTGGTCATGGTGTAGGGGATGTCGAAGGTCTGCAGCGCGGTGATGGTGCGGAAGATCAGCGCGACGATGATCGACGGCATCAGCATCGGGATCGTGATCTGCCAGAACTGCTGCCACTTGCTGGCGCCGTCGACCTCGGCCGCCTCGTACAGCGACTTCGGGATCATCTGCAGGCCGGCCAGCAGGATCAGCGCCATGAACGAGCTGGTCTTCCAGATGATCGTCAGGCAGATCGCGGCGACCGCCCACTTCGGCCGCAGCAGCCACATCGCCGGCTCGTCCTGCCCGAAGCGGCGCAGCACGTCGTTGACCACGCCGTACTCGGTGTGGAAGAACCACGCGAAGATCAGGCCGGCGAAGGCTAGCGGCAGCGCCCACGGCAGCAGCAGCGCCAGGCGCACCGGCCACTGCCGCTTGAACGGCAGGTTGGCCAGCATCGCCAGGCCGAGGCCCACGACCAGCGCGCCGGGCACCGTGATCAAGGTGATGAGCACGGTGTTCCAGGTCGCGCCCCAGAAGTCCCTGTCCTTGAGCACGAGCACGTAGTTCTCGAAGCCCACGAACTTCGCGCCGCCGCCGCCGCCGGACAGGCGCAGGTCGAAGAAGCTGTTCCAGATCAGCTTGCCGATCGGGTACACCACGATCAGCGCCAGCAGCAGGAAGGCCGGCGCGAGCAGCATCACCGCCAGCGTCTTCTCGCTGGGGTCGCGCAATCGATCGAGCGTGCTCACGCGGGCCTCCTGCCGTGGGGTGCCGGATGGGGTGCCGTCAGCGCATCACGCGCGCGAGCCGGCTCTCGATCTCGGCCACGCCCTCCTCGGGCTTCTTGGTGCGTGCGAGCACCGCGCTCGTGGTGGTGCGGATCGTGTCGCTGACCTGGCCGTATTCCTTGCTCATCGGGCGGCTCTTGCCGGCGACGACGACCTTGGCGGCGTCCTGGAACCAGGGCACGGCCTTGGTCACCGCCGGGTCGGTGTAGACGCTGGCGTAGGTGGGCAGCAGCGAGCCCTCGGCGGCGAGGAACTTGCTCGCGTCCGGGCTGGCCATGAACTTGACCAGCTTGGCGGCCTCGGCCTTGTTCTTGCTGAAGGCGCTCACGGCCCATTGCCAGCCGCCGACGCAGGTGGCGCTCTGGCCGCCGGCCATCGCCGGCAGCGGCATCACGCCGACCTTGCCCTTGACCTGGCTGTCCGCGTCGTCCTTGAAGCGGTCCCACGCGAAGCCCCAGTTGATCGCGAAGACCACCTGCCCGGCCTTGAACTCGTTGACCGTGTCGGGCGTCTTGACCTCGGCCACGTTCTTCTTGATGACGCCGGCATCGACCATCGACAGCCACTGGTTCAGGCCCTTGGCGGCGGCGGTCTTGTCCAGGGTCATCTTGCCGCTGGCGTCGTTGAAGTCCTTGCCCTGGCTCCAGTACGGCAGCAAGAAGGTGCACACCGCGCCTTCGATCGGCGCGCCCTGGATGCTCAGGCCCTGCAGGTTCGGGTTGCCCTCGGCCTGCTGGATCTTCTTCGCCGCGGCGGCCAGCTCGTCCCAGGTCCTGGGCTCGGCGATCTTGTGCTTCTCGAGCAGGTCCTTGCGGTAGTACATGAACATCGCGTCGGCGAACGCGGGCATCGCGGCGATCTTGCCGTCGACCACGTTGGCCGTCGCGTACACCGGCAGGTACGGCTTCATCACGTCGGCCGGATTGCCGAGGTACTGGTTCAGCGGCTCGAGCCAGCCCGCGCCGTAGTACTGCGCGGGGTTGACGATGTCGATCATGTAGATGTCGATCGCCGGGTCCTTGGCGTTGAGCACCGTGCTGAGGTACTGGCGCTGCAGCTCCGAGGTGGCGCCGCCGGTCTCGATGTCGATCTTCACGCCGGGGTTCTTCGCCTGGTACTGGTCGAACAGCTTGCGCATCAGGTCCGGCCGCTGGTTGGCGCCGCCCGAGAACACGCGCAAGGTGGTCTGCTGCACCAGCACGTCGGCCGGCAGGCTGCCGGCCACCGCGAACACGGCCGCGGTGAAGGCGCCGAAGAGATGACGTCGTTGCATGAGGGTCTCCTTTCCTCGATTGAAGTGGGCGTCAGGCGAGCGCCGCGCCGCTTTGCGGGTCGAACAGGTGCAGGTGGGACGGCTGGACGTGCAGCTTCAGCGGCGTGCCCGGCGCGTCGCGGAAGGCCGCCGGCGCGCGCGCGATCACCTCGCTCGCACCGAGCTTCAGGGTCACCAGGGTCTCGGCGCCCAGCGGCTCGAGCAGCGACACGGTGGCCGGTAGCACGAGGTCGCCGGGCTCGGGTGCGAGGCGCAGGTTCTCGGGCCGCACGCCGAGCTTGCGCGCGCCGCCGCGCGACGCGAGCTTCGCCGGCAGCGGCACGCGCACGCCGCCGCCCAGGTCGGCGTGGCCGTCGGCGACCTCGGCGTCGACCAGGTTCATCGGCGGCGCGCCGGTGAAGCCGGCCACGAAGATGGCGGCCGGCCGGTTGTAGATCGCGTCGGGCGTGTCGTACTGCATCTTGTGGCCCGCGCTCAGCACCGCGATGCGGTCGGCCAGCGTCATCGCCTCGACTTGGTCGTGCGTCACGTAGATCATGGTCGCGCCCAGCCGCTGGTGCAGACGCTTGATCTCGGTGCGCATCTCGTGGCGCAGCTGCGCGTCGAGGTTCGACAGCGGCTCGTCGAACAGGAACACCTTGGGCTGGCGCACGATGGCGCGCCCGACCGCCACGCGCTGGCGCTGGCCGCCCGACAGCGCGGCCGGCCGGCGGTCGAGCATGTGGTCGATGCGCAGCAGCTTCGCCGCCTCCATCACGCGGCGCCGGATCTCGTCTTCGGGCGTCTTGCGCAGGCGCAGGCCGAAGGCCATGTTGTCGTACAGCGTCTTGTGCGGGTACAGCGCGTAGTCCTGGAACACCATCGCGATGTCGCGATGGCGCGGCGGCTTGTCGTTGACCACCTCGCCGCCGATGCGGATCTCGCCGCCGGAGATGCCCTCCAGCCCGGCGATCATGCGCAGCAAGGTGCTCTTGCCGCAGCCCGACGGCCCGACGAACACCACGAACTCGCCCTTCTCGATGTCGAGGTCGATGCCGTGGATGACGTTCGTCTTGCCGTCGTAGCTCTTGACGACCTTGCGCAGTTCGACGGCAGCCATTCAGGTCTCCGCAGCGTGGGGCGGCGCGGCGATGCCGCGGGCGACGGGGCTCATGGTCAGTAGCCCCCCTCGGCCGGCTTGGTGCCGGCGGTCAGCGAATGCACGTGCGCGACTTCCTGCGTGCGCAGCGCGTCCAGCGCGCCTTGCGACGCGCGCATCAGCAAGCCGAGGTCGGAGCCGATGGCCACGTAGTCGAAGCCGATCGCGCGGTACTGCGCGACCGTCTCGGGCGTGCCGCCCACGGTGCCGATGGGCTTGCCCGCGGCCTTGGCGCGCTGCACCGCCTGGCTCATGAGGTCCATCACCTCGGGATGGGTGAGCTTGCCGACGTGGCCCATGCTCGCCGACAGGTCGGCCGGGCCGATGAACAGCGCGTCGACGCCGTCGACCGCGGCGATCTCGTCGAGCAGCTGCACCGCGTGCGGCGTCTCGAGCTGCAGGATCACGCCCATGCCGCGGTTGGCGGTGGTCAGGTAGTGGGGCACGGTGCCGAACTTCGACGCGCGGCTCATGCCGGCCATGCCGCGCTGGCCCTCGGGCGGGTAGCGCGTCGCGGCGACGGCGCGCTGCGCCTCGGCGGCACTCTGCACGAACGGGAACAGCACGGTCGTGGCGCCCGCGTCGAGCACGCGCTTGACCATCACGCTGTCGTTCCACGGCACGCGCACCACCGGCACCATGCGCGTGGCCGCCAGCGCCTGCAGCATGTGCACGACTTCCATCATGTCCAGCGGCGTGTGCTCCATGTCGATCACGCCCCAGTCGAAGCCGGCATGGCCGACCGCCTCGGCGACGATCGGGCTGGCCGACATGATCCAGGTGCCGATCGGCGGGTGGCCGCCGGCGGCCTTGAGCAGATGCCTGAATGCGTTCATCGCGTGGGTTCCGGTCGGTGTGCGTTTCAGTAGATGACGGGCTCGGGCGTCGGCGCCGTGCCCTGCAGGAAGTCGAGATCGCAGCCTTCGTGGGCCTGCGTGACGTGCTCCTGGTACAGCCGCGTGAAGCCGCGCGCGTACGGCCGCGGCGGCGGCGTCCAGTCGGCGCGGCGGCGCGCGAGCTCGGCCTCGGGCACGTCGAGGTGCAGGCGGCGCGCGGCGACGTCGACCTCGATCCAGTCGCCTTCGCGCACGAGCGCGAGCGGGCCGCCGATCGCCGACTCGGGCGAGACGTGCAGGATGCAGCTGCCGTAGTGCGTACCGCTCATGCGCGCGTCGGAGATGCGCACCATGTCGCGCACGCCGAGCGCGAGCAGTTTCTTCGGGATCGGCAGGCCGCCCCATTCGGGCATGCCCGGGGCGCCGACCGGCCCCGCGTTGCGCAGCACCAGCACGCTGGACTCGTCGCACTCGAGCGCCGGGTCGGCGCAGCGCGCGAACATCTCGGCCGGCGAGTCGAACACGATGGCGCGGCCGCGGTGCTGCAGGAACTTCGGGCTCGCCGCGCTGGCCTTCATGACGGCGCCCTCGGGCGCGAGGTTGCCGCGCAGCACCGCGAGCGCGCCGTTCGCGCTGACCGGGCGCTCGAGCGGGCGGATGACCTCGTCGTCCAGGCTCTCGCGGCCCTCGAGTTCGTCGCGCCAGGGCCGCCCGGTGACCGTCAGCTCGTCGAGCGACAGGTGGGCGCGGATGCGGTTCATCAGCGCGGGCACGCCGCCGGCGTAGTGGAAGTCCTCCATCAGCCGGTCGCCCGACGGGAACAGGTTGGCCAGCACCGGCACCTTGCGCCCCATGTCGTCGAGATCGTCGAGGCTCAGCTCGACGCCGGCGCGGCGCGCCATCGCGACGATGTGCACGGCCGCGTTGGTCGAGCCGCCCAGCGCCATCTGCACCGCGGCGGCGTTGAGGAAGGCGCCGCGCGTGAGGATGCGCCGCGG
>CAZFET010000035.1:994-5943 GCA_964517545.1 uncultured Burkholderiaceae bacterium | reverse complement strand
CGGCGTCAGGTCGTCCCACACCATCGCCACGATGCGCTCGCCGCAGCCGGTGGCCATGCGCGCGTGGCCGCTGTCCATCGCCGGGAACCCGGTGGAGCCGGGCGGCGCGAGGCCCAGCGCCTCGACGATCGAGGTCATCGTGCTCGCGGTGCCCATGGTGTTGCAGGTGCCGGGGCTGCG
Source organism: uncultured Burkholderiaceae bacterium (assembly GCA_964517545.1). Classification (GTDB taxonomy): domain Bacteria; phylum Pseudomonadota; class Gammaproteobacteria; order Burkholderiales; family Burkholderiaceae_C; genus CAZFET01. Next base: position 5,763 of record CAZFET010000035.1, on the reverse strand, counting down.
CGTCATCTTCGCTTCCAGCCGCACCCATTCGGCCTCGCTCACGCGGCCGGCCTGGTACTCGTCCCAGAACATGCGCGTGTGCGTGCCGGCGCCGACGGTGCGCGACTCGCAGCCGAGCTCGCCGCGGGTGAGATAGCGGTCGTTGAGCATCGGGCCGGCGGCGCAGAAGATCGTCGGCAGGCCCATGCTCACCGCGCCCATCACGGTGCCGGGCGTGGTCTTGTCGCAGCCGGCCAGCAGCACCACGCCGTCCACCGGGTGCGAGCGCAGCAGTTCCTCGACCTCCATCGCGAGGAAGTTGCGATAGAGCATCGTCGTGGGCTTGACCATCACCTCGCCCAGAGACAGCGCGGGCAGTTCGAACGGATAGCCGCCGGCCATCAGCACGCCGCGCTTGACTGCCTCGGCGCGCTCGCGCAGGTGCGCGTGGCACGGCGAGAGGTCGCTCCAGGTGTTGACGATCGCGATGCAGGGACGCTCGAGCACGTCTTCGCGGCGCAGGCCCATCTGCTGCGCGCGCTGGCGGTGCGCGAACGCGCGCATGTCGCGCGCGGCGAACCAGCGGCGGCTGCGCAGATCGGCGAGGGTCTTGCGGGTCATCGGCTCGGTGTGGTGGAGTGGCGCGCCGCCTGCGGTCTAGGGAATCGGAGCATGGCGGCGTGTCGTGTTACCGCTAACATTAGAAGCAGAACGAGCGACCGGCCATCAATGAAAACCCTGATGACGCGACGCGCAGGGGCCCGCGGATGAACCCGGCCGCCCCGGTCCGCAGCCGCCGCGGCCACGGCCGCGCGACCCTCGCCGACGTGGCGCGCGAAGCCGGCGTCACGTCGATCACGGTGTCGCGCTTCCTGCGCGAGCCGCACAAGGTGGCCGCCGAGACGGCCGCGCGCATCGAGGCGGCGCTGGCGGCCACCGGCTACGTGCCCAACAAGCAGGCCGGCGTGCTGGCCGCCGGCACCGCGCCCGCGGCGTGGGGCATGGTCGCGGCCATCATCCCGAGCATCGCCAACTCGATCTTCGCGGAGACGGTGCAGGGGCTGTCCGACGGCCTGGCCGCGGCCGGCCACGAGCTGCTGCTGGCCTCGACCGGCTACTCGACCGAGCGCGAGGAGGCGCAGATCCGCGCCGTGCTCGGCTGGTTCCCGTCGGCGCTCATCGTCACCGGCCGCCACCACACGCCCGACGCGCTGGCCCTGCTGCAGGCGGCGCGCGAGCGCGGCACGCCGGTCATCGAGATCTGGGACCGCCACGCCGGCGGCGGCTTCGCGCAGGTGGGTTTCGACCACGCGCGCGTCGGCCGCGCGATGGCCGAGCACCTGATCGCGCGCGGCCATCGCGCGCTGGCCTACGTCGACAGCGGCGTGGCCGAGGACTTTCGCGCGCACGAGCGCGGCGCCGGATTCGCGCGCGCCGCGAAGGCCGCGGGCGCGACGGTGCGCACCCTGGTCGCGCCGGCCGGCGACGCGTTCGATGCCGGCCGCTCGGCGCTGCGCTCGCTGCTCGACGGCAAGGGCCGTCCGCACGTGCAGGCCGCGGCCTTCGCCAACGACCATCTGGCCAGCGGCGCGATGCTCGAGGCGCGCGCGCGCGGCCTGAAGGTGCCCCGGCAGATCGCGCTGCTGGGCTTCGGCGACTTTCCGATCGGGCGCCAGTTCGATCCGCCGCTGTCGACCCTGCGGCCGCCGCGCTACGAGATCGGCGCCGAGGCGGCGCGCCAGGTGCTCGCGGCGCTGCGCGACGGCGCAGCGCCGGCCGACGTCGACCTGCCGTGGGAGCTGGTCGCGCGCGGCAGCACCTGAGACTGGCGCGCCGGCAGGTGCAGTGGCTCGACGCGCGCGCCAGGCGCCGCGGCGTCAGTAGCGCGACGGTGCGTTCGCGGCGAGGTCGCACTTCAGGTAGTGCGCGCCCGCGATCGGGTTGTAGTAGTACGGCGGGATCTCGACGAAGCCGAGCGACTCGTACAGGCCGCGTGCAGCCTCCATGTCGTCGAGCGTGTCCAGCAGCATGACCGAGTGGCCGGCCGCGGTGGCGCGGTCGATCAGCGCCTGCGCGATCGCGCGTCCGAGGCCGAAGCGGCGGAACGCGCGGCGCACGTACAGCCGCTTCATCTCGCAGGCGTTGGCGTAGTCGGTGCCGTGCAGCGGGCGCATCGCGCCGCAGCCGGCGAGCGCGCCGTCGACGTAGGCCAGCAGCAGCGCGCCGTCGGGCTCGGCGTAGTCGCCGGGCAGCGTGGCGAGCTCCTGCTCGAAGCCCTGGAAGCACAGGTCCACGCCGAGCTGAGCGGCGTACTCGCGGAAGATCTCGCGCACCGCGTCGAGCTGCGCGGCGCTCGCGGGCGCCACGAGCTCCAGCGTCGGGCCGGCCTCGCCCGTCGCGTCGCGCGCGTCCGCGCTGCGAGCGTCCGTGCCGCGCGTGGACGCCTCGTTCATGTCCGTGTCGCCCATGCCTGATCCGTTCGTGCCCGCTGCACTCATGACCCGAGCGACACCACCCAGCCCACCGCCGCCGCGCACGCCGCCGCGAGGATGGCGGCGAACAGCCGCGTGGCCGCGTTGTCGCGCGAGGCCGGCACGTGCGCGGGCAGCGGCTTGTCGCCGGCCAGCATCGGGCCGACGAGGTTGCGGCCCTGCCGCACGCGATAGAACACGATCGCCGCGACGTGCAGCACGACCAGCGCGATGATCAGCCACTGGCCCCATTGCTCGTGCCAGGCGGTGGCGAGCCGGCTGGTCTCGCCGGACACGTAGGCGATCAGCGGGCCGGTGGTCGCGATCTCGTCGTCGGCCACGAGCCCCGTGGCGACCTGCACGCCCAGCAGCAGCAGCATCGCGAACACCGACAGCGCTCCCAGCGGGCTGTGCCCCACCTCGAAGTGGTCGTCCACGCGAGGCGCGCCACGCAGGTAGCGCGCGAGCCGCGACGGCGTCGGGAAGAAGCTCGCGAAGCGCGACCAGTGGCCGCCCACGAAGCCCCAGACCAGCCGGAACACGAGCAAGGTGGCCACCAGGTAGCCCAGCCGCATGTGCCAGACCATCGCGTTGCCGCCGACCTTCGCGGTGACGATCGAGCCGACGATCGTCGCGGCCAGCACCCAGTGGAACAGGCGCGTCGGCAGGTCCCAGACCCGTACACCGCTCGCTGGAGGATCAGAACTCATCGCAGGGGCTCTCCGAGGGAGCGACGATAACGCGGGCGCCATCCTCGGGGAAACCCCGCGCCGAAATCCTGCCGGTCCGGTGGAATAGCGCCGCGGCCCGCCGCGTAAGCAGCGGGCCGGTCGGCATCGCCGGCCGTCACGTTTCGTTCACTCCGGAGGATTAGCCCCATGCATCGTCTGCTGCTCGCCGCCGTCGCCGCGGCCGGATTCGTCACCGCACTGCCCGCCTCGGCCCAGTTCGCCAAGCCCGAGGACGCGATCAAGTACCGTCAGAGCGCGATGTTCCTGCAGGCCACGCACCTCGGCCGGCTCGGTGCGATGGCCAACGGACGCGTGCCCTTCGACGCCAAGGTCGCGGCCGAGAACGCCGCGGTGCTCGAGACCGTGTCGAAGCTGCCCTTCTCGGCCTTCATCGACGGCACCGACAAGGGCAACACGCGCGCCAAGCCCGAGATCTGGAGCGAGCGCGACAAGTTCAACGCCGCGGCCGGCAAGATGCAGGAAGAGGTGACGAAGCTGAGCGCAGCCGCCAAGGCCGGCAACCTCGACCAGATCAAGGCGGCGGTCGGCGCCGTGGGCCAGAGCTGCAAGGCCTGCCACGACAGCTACCAGAAGCCGCTCTGACGGCCCTGCGCGAAGGCCGTCGTCGGCGGCCTTCGCGCCTGCGCCGGCGCGCTAATCGGCGATGCCGAGCACGACCCTGCGGGGTCCGCGGCAAGTGCGGCGCTCTTCTTCTGGTGAGCCCGTCACGTGCGCTGCGCGCACATGAGTGCTCCCCGAACGCGAGCGCCCGCGCCGGCGCGCTACTCGGCGATGCCGAGCACGACCCTGCGGGTCGAGGCGCTCTTCTTCTCCACCTTGGTGACGATGACCGGGCCGATCTCGGCGGTGTTGGCGACGTGCGTGCCGCCGCAGGGCTGCAGGTCGACGCCTTCGATCTCCAGCAGGCGCACGCGGCCGCTGCCGCGCGGCGGCTGCACGCTCATGCTGCGCACGAGCTGCGGGTTGGCGTCGAGCTCGGCGTCGCTGATCCAGCGCTGCCGCACGGGGTGCGCCTCGGCCACGAGACGCGCGAGGCCGGCGCTCAGCGCGTCCTTGTCGAGCGGCTCGGTCATGTGGAAATCCAGCCGCGCGTAGCCGGCGGTGATCGAGCAGCCGTCCACCGGATGCGGCACCAGCGCGCACAGCAGATGCGTGGCCGTGTGAAAGCGCATGTGGCGGTGCCGGCGCTGCCAGTCGATGCGCGCGACGACGCGCTGGCCGGCCTGCAGCGCGTCGAGCAGCGCCTGCTGGCCCGGCGCAGGCACGTGCACGATGCCGCGGCCGTCGTGGCCCTTGCGCGTGTCGGCGATCGCCAACTCGCGCCCGTCGGGCAGGCGCAGCACGCCGGCATCGCCGGCCTGGCCGCCGCCGGTCGGATAGAACACCGTGCGGTCGAGCCGCGCGCCCGTGTCGTCGACCAGGGTCACGGTGGCCTCGCACTCGGCGAGCGTGGCGTCTTCGCGGAACAGTTCTTCGGTCATCGGTCGCAAGCGGTGGTGGAGCGTCGTGTCGGAAGGTTCGGTAGCAGGCTGCGTAGAGCGGGGTGGTCGCCGGAGCACGACGAGAA
>CAZFET010000035.1:0-984 GCA_964517545.1 uncultured Burkholderiaceae bacterium | reverse complement strand
CGTCGTGTCGGAAGGTTCGTCGCGTGGGTTCGTCGCGTGGGTTCGTCGCGTGGGTTCGTCGCGTGGGTTCGTCACGTGAGACCGTCGCGCGGGATCGTCGACGGCGGGCCCGGTGCGCTCAGCCCGCCGCCAGCGCCGTCACGCGCGCGGCCTGCGCCAGGGTGTGCTCGTAGGCGGCGCGCGCCGCGCTCTCGCGAAACGCGCGCGACAGGCTGACCCAGTAGCCGAAGTACGGATGCAGCACCAGGTCGGCCAGGCGCGCCTCGGCTTCGATCTGCGCGCGCTTGGCGCGGTCGCCTTCGAGATAGCGCTCGGCGCCTTCGGGCCGCGGCCGGTCCAGGTGCACGGCCACGTCCACCGCGATCACGCGGCGCGCGCCGAGCGCCCGCGCCACGCGCACCGGCAGCGGGCTGGCCACGTCGCCGTCGATCACCTCGCGCGCGCCGATGCGCACCGGCGCGAACCAGCCGGGGATGGCGCACGAGGCCTGCACCGCCGGGCCGAGCAGGCCGCGGTTGAAGGCCACCGGCGCGCGCGTGGCGCGGTCGGTGCCGACGACGGCCAGCGGCGTGGGCAGGTCGGCGAAGCGCGACACCGCGAGCGAGCGCGTCACCAGCTCGGCGATGCGGCGTCCTTCCATCTGCGCACCGCCGGCCGGCGACCAGCGCAGCATCGCGTAGAAGTCGAACTCCATCGCCATCGCCTCGATGCGCTCGGGCGGCAGCCCCGCCGCCAACGCCGCGCCGACCAGCGCGCCGACCGACGCGCCGACCACGAGGTCGGGCTTCACGCCGAGCTCGGCCAGCGCGCGCACCACGCCCACGTGCGCGAAGCCGCGCGGACCGCCGGCGGCCAGCACCAGCGCGAGCTTCGGCGGCGCGGGCAGCGGCACGAACGACGGCGCGTCGGGCCCGTCGACCACGGTGGGCTCGACCCCGCAGCCGGCGAGCGCCGGCACGGCCGCCGCGGCGGCGAGCGCGAGAC
>CAZFET010000034.1:12473-18181 GCA_964517545.1 uncultured Burkholderiaceae bacterium | reverse complement strand
CCGCGCCCGCAAGCTCAGCCGCGCGCGCCTGTGCCCGCTCGGCGCGCTGACGCGCGGCCTGGCCGGCGAGGTGCTCACCGAGATGGCCGAGCTCACCGAGGCCGGCTGCATCGGCTTCTCGCAGGCCGACGCGGCGGTGCGCGACACCCTGGTGCTGCAGCGCGCGCTGCAGTACGCGGCCACGTGGGGCTACACGGTCTGGCTGCGCCCGCAGGACGCGTGGCTCGGCAACGGCGTCGCCGCGAGCGGCGCGGTGGCCACGCGCCTCGGGCTGTCGGGCGTGCCGGTGGCCGCCGAGACCATCGCGCTGCACACGGTCTTCGAGCTGGTGCGCGCCACCGGCGCGCGCGTGCACCTGTGCCGCCTGTCCAGTGCGGCCGGCGTGGCGCTGCTGCGCGCGGCCAAGGCCGAAGGGCTGCCGGTCACGGCCGACGTCAGCATCAACTCGCTGCACCTGACCGACGTGGACATCGGCTACTTCGACTCGGCCATGCGCCTGGCGCCGCCGCTGCGCCAGCAGCGCGACCGCGACGCGCTGCGCGCGGGGCTCGCCGACGGCACGATCGACGCGCTGGTGTCCGACCACACGCCGGTCGCCGCCGACGCCAAGCAGCTGCCCTTCGCCGAGGCCGAGCCGGGCGCCACCGGGCTCGAGCTGCTGCTCGGGCTGGCGCTGACGTGGGGCGAGGCCGCGGGCCTGCCGCTGCACGCCGCGCTCGCCGCCGTGACGAGCCGGCCCGTCTCGGTGCTCGGCCCGGCGCTCGGCTCGCTCGCGTCGAGCGCGGGGCGCCTGGTCGAAGGCGGCGTGGCCGACGTGTGCGTGTTCGATCCGGCCGCGCGCTGGGCGGTGCGGCCCGAGGCGCTGGTGAGCCAGGGCAAGCACACGCCGTTCGCGTTCGAGACCAGCGGCGTCGAGCTGCCCGGCCTCGTGCGCGCGACCCTGGTCGCCGGCGTGCCGGCCTACGAGGCGCGATGACGCGTGCCGGCTCGGGCGCGGTGGCGCTCAAGGCGACGGCCCCGCTGACGGCGACCCGCGCGCTGTGGCGCCTGCTGCGCGCCGTGCTGCACGGCCGGCACGGCATCGCCATCGTGCTGCTGCGCTTTCCGTCGCTGCCGCTCGAGGCGCGCCGCGAGCGCGTGCGCTGGTGGAGCGCGAAGCTGCTGGCCGTGCTGGGCGTGCGGCTGCAGGTCGACGGCACCGTGCGACCGGGCGCGACCCTCCTCGTCGCCAACCACGTCTCATGGCTCGACATCGCGGCCGTGCACGCCGTGGCGCCGCACGCGCGCTTCGTCTCGAAGGCCGACGTGCGGCACTGGCCGCTGGTCAGCCGGCTGGTCGACGCCGCCGGCACCCTGTACATCGAGCGCGAACGCACGCGCGACGCGCTGCGCGTGGTGCACCAGATGGCCGACGCGCTGCGCGCCGGCGACACGGTGGCGGTGTTTCCCGAGGGCACGACGTCCGACGGCCGCGGGCTGCTGCCCTTCCACGCCAACCTGCTGCAAGCCGCCATCGCGACCGGCACGCCGGTGCAGCCGGCGGCGCTGCGCTTCTCGGACGCGGCGCACGACGTCAGCCCCGCGGCCGCCTATGTCGGCGAGACGAGCCTGCTCGAGTGCCTGTGGGCGATCGCGTGCGCCGAGGGCATGGTGGTGCGCGTGATCCTGCGGCCGGCCATCGCGACGCCGCACGCCGACCGGCGCGCACTGGCGGCGCGGCTGCGCGACGAGATCGCGCAGGCGCTCGGCATCGAGAGCTGAGCCGCCGTGCTCGAAGCCAGGCGCCGCGCGCGCGTCAGGCGCGGCCTTGTGCAGCGACGGCGGCGGCCGCCTTCGCCGCGGCCTCGGCGTCGCCGAGGTAGTAGCTGCGGATCGGCCGGAGCGCCGCGTCCAGCTCGTACACGAGCGGGATGCCGTTGGGAATGTTGAGCCCGACGATGTCGGCATCGGAGATGCCGTCGAGGTACTTCACCAGCGCACGCATCGAATTGCCGTGCGCGGCGACGACGATGCGCTTGCCGGCGCGGAGGGCCGGCGCGATCGCGTCGTTCCAGCACGGCAGCACGCGCGCGACCGTGTCCTTCAGGCACTCGGTCAGCGGCACCTGCGACGGCGCCAGCGCCGCGTAGCGCGGGTCGTGGCGCTGGCCGCGCGGGTCGTCGGCGGACAGCGGCGGCGGCGGCACGTCGTAGCTGCGGCGCCAGACCAGCACCTGCTCGTCGCCGTACTGGCGCGCGGTCTCGGCCTTGTTGAGGCCCTGCAGCGCGCCGTAGTGCCGCTCGTTGAGCCGCCAGTCGTTGAGCACCGGCAGCCACACGCGGTCCATCTCGTCGAGGCAGTGCCACAAGGTCCAGATGGCCCGCTTGAGCACCGAGGTGTAGGCGAGGTCGAACTCGTAGCCCGCGTCCTTGAGCAGCCGGCCCGCCGAGCGCGCCTGCTCGACGCCGAGCGCGGTGAGCGGCACGTCGGTCCAGCCGGTGAACCGGTTCTCGAGGTTCCAGGTCGATTCGCCGTGGCGGATCAGCACGAGCTTGTACATGGCGTGGGTGTCGGCGAAAGAGGGGGATCGGGTCCGCGCGACGGCGCGGGCGCGGGGTCGGGACGAGGGCGCGAATTCTATAATCCGCGCCCCGTCACGCACCCCTTGACCCGAGGCATGAAGTTCCTGCTCGACAACTGGCTGCTGGTGCTCGTCGCAGTCGTCTCCGGCGCGATGCTGCTGTGGCCGTCGCTCGGGCGTCGCGGCGGCGCCGGCGCCGTCACCACCAGCGAGGCGGTGCAGCTCATCAACCGCGAGAAGGCCGTGCTGATCGACGTGAGCGAGCCGGCCGAGTACGCCGCGCAGCACGTCGCCGGGGCGAAGAACGTGCCGTTCGGCTCGATCGAGTCGTCGAAGGACCTGCCGTCGGACAAGTCGCGGCCGCTCATCGTGGTGTGTCCCACGGGCGCGCGCGCGTCGCGGGCGGTGGGCACTTTGCGCAAGCTCGGCTTCGAGAATGCGCGCGCGCTGGTCGGCGGCCTTGCGGCGTGGCGCGAGGCCAACCTGCCCGTCGAGAAGAAGGCCGCCTGACGGCGCACGGCGCTCGCCGAGCGCTGCACGTGCCGCTCGATCCGGGCCTCCGCACGGGCGCGTGCGCGAGTTCACGCCCCGTGGGGCACGGGGTCAAGCCGGCTTGGCGACAATCGCGGTGTCGCCACTCGAACCCGTCCGCATGAAGCCGGTGCGCATGTACACGACGCAGGTCTGCCCCTTCTGCCAGCGCGCCAAGGCGCTGCTGAAGCAGCGCGGCGTCGAGGCCATCGAGGAGATCCGCGTCGATCTCGAGCCGGCCGAACGCGAGACCATGATGCGCATCACCGGCCGGCGCACCGTGCCGCAGATCTTCATCGGCGACACGCACGTCGGCGGCTGCGACGACCTGATGGCCCTCGACCAGCGCGGCGCGCTGATCCCGCTGCTCGAGGGCGCCGGCTCCTGACCATTGTTGTCGCGGCGCGGGCCGGCGCGCCCGGCCCGCGAGCGATAATCCGCGCCCCGAGGCCCGCGCTGCGGGCCTTTTCTCATCCGTCATTGGGACTGCCCGCATGGCCGAGCCAGACAACACCCCGGTATTCCAGATCCAGCGCATCTACCTGAAGGACCTGTCGCTGGAACAGCCCAACTCGCCGCAGATCCTGCTGGAGCAGCAGCAGCCGCAGGTCGACATCAACCTCGGGCTGAACGCCGAGACGGTGGCCGACGGCATCTACGAGGTCTCGGTGACGGCGACGGTCACGACGAAGATCGCCGACAAGACGCTGTTCCTGGTCGAGGCCAAGCAGGCCGGCATCTTCGAGATCCGCAACATCCCGCAGGAGCAGCTCGCGCCGATCATCGGCATCGCCTGCCCGCAGATCGTCTACCCCTACGTGCGCTCGATCGTCTCGGACATCTGCACGCGCGCCGGCTTCCCGCCGGTGCTGCTGGCCGAGGTGAACTTCCAGGCCATGTTCGAGGCGCAGCAGCAACAGCAGCAGGCCGCCGGCAACGGCGCGGGGATCATCACCAGCGCCTGAGCGCGCCGACGACGGCAGGCCCGGTCCGATGAAGATCGCCGTCCTCGGCGCGGGCGCGTGGGGCACGGCGCTGGCGGTGCACGCCGCGGCGCGCCACGACACCGTGCTGTGGGCGCGCGACGCGGCGCAGGCCGAGGCCATGCGCCGCGAGCGCGCGAATGTGCGCTACCTCGCGGGCGTCGCGCTGCCCGAGGCGCTCGCGATCGAGTCGTCGCTCGAGACGGCCCTCGAGCACGGCGCGCACGGCGCGGGCGGCGCGGTATCGCGCGGGCTCGTCGTCGTGGCCACGCCGATGGCGGCGCTGGCCGAACTGCTCGGCCGCGTCCCGGCCGACGCCCGCGTGGTGTGGTTGAGCAAGGGCTTCGAGGCCGTCACGGGCCGGCTCGGCCACGAGATCGCGCGCGACCTGCGGCCCGGCGCCGCCTGCGGCGTGCTGTCGGGCCCGAGCTTCGCGATCGAGGTGGCGCGCGGCCAGCCGACGGCGCTGGTCGCCGCCAGCAGCGACGCGTCGCTCGCGGCGCAGGCGGTCGACGCCTTCCACCACGGCGCATTGCGCGTGTACCGCAGCGACGACCCGGTCGGCGTCGAGGTCGGCGGCGCGGTGAAGAACGTGCTGGCGATCGCCACCGGCATCTGCGACGGCCTCGGGCTCGGCCTCAACGCGCGTGCCGCGCTGGTCACGCGCGGCCTGGCCGAGATGACGCGGCTGGGCGTCGCGCTCGGCGCACGCGCCGAAACCTTCATGGGCCTGTCGGGGCTGGGCGACCTGGTGCTCACCGCCACCGGCGACCTGTCGCGCAACCGGCAGGTCGGCCTGCATCTCGCGCGCGGCGACGCGCTGCCCGGCATCCTGGCGGCGCTCGGCCACGTGGCCGAAGGCGTCTACAGCGCGGGCACCGTGCTGCGTCGCGCGCAGGCCGCCGGCGTCGAGATGCCGATCACCGCGGCCGTCGTGGCCGTGCTCGAGGGCCGCGCGACGCCGCACGACGCGCTGCGGGCGCTGATGTCGCGCGAGGCGCGCGACGAGATCGACTGAGTCCGGGCCCGACGGGTCGGGCGGCGCGCTCGCGTCATGTGCCGCCGGCGTAGCCGCACTGTCGCCACGCCTCGAACACCGCCACCGCGACCGCATTGCTCAGGTTGAGGCTGCGCTGGCCGGGACGCATCGGAAGCCGCACGCGCCGTGCGGGCGCGAAGGTCTCGCGCAGCGCCGGCGGCAGGCCGCGCGTCTCGCCGCCGAACACCAGCACATCGCCCGGGCGAAAGGCCACGTCGGCGATCGGGCGGCTGCCGTGCGACGTGAAGGCGAAGCAGCGCTGCGGGTCCGGCCGCAGCGCATCGACGAGTGCCTGCCACGACGCATGCCGGCGCACGTCGGCGTACTCGTGGTAATCGAGCCCGGCACGCTGCAGCAGCCGGTCGTCCATCGAGAAGCCCAGCGGCTCGACGAGGTGCAGGGTGCAGCCGGTGTTGGCGGCGAGCCGGATGACGTTGCCGGTGTTGGGCGGGATCTCGGGTTCGACGAGGACGACGTGGAACATCGCGCGGCTCAGGCGCCGTCGGGCGCGGGCGTGCGCGCGACCACCCACACGCGCACGCGGCGCGCGCCGGCGCGTTGCACCGTGCGCGCGAGTTCGGCGGCGGTGGCGCCG
>CAZFET010000034.1:0-12463 GCA_964517545.1 uncultured Burkholderiaceae bacterium | reverse complement strand
GCTCTTCCGATCTTACCGCCGGCCGGACGACCCACGCCAGCGTCAGCACGTCAACGCCGGAGGCCCCGCCGCGCTGCAGAACCCGGGCGCAGGCCTCGACCGTGGCGCCGGTGGTGAGCACGTCGTCGACCAGCGCGACGTCGGCGTCGCGCAGCAGCGCGGCGCGGCGCGGCTCGACCAGGAACGCGTCGTGCACGTTGGCCACGCGCTGCGCGCGCGGCAGCGCGATCTGGTGCGGCGTGTCCTTCACGCGCAGCAGCACGTCGGCGCGTGCGCGCCACGGCAGCCGGCGCGCGATCTCCCACGCCTGGTTGAAGCCGCGCTCGCGCAGGCGCGGCGACGACAGCGGTACCGGCAGCACGAGGTCGGGCGGGGCCTCGCCCGCGGCCTCGACGGCGTCGCGCAGGCGCGAGGCGATCGCCGGCGCGAGGTCGAGCGCCGCGTCGAACTTCAGCCGCGCGAGCAGCCCGTCCCACGGGTAGTCGTAGTCGACGGCGGCGACGGCCGCGTCGAACGGCGGCGGCTCGCGCAGGCAGGCGCCGCAGCGCAGAGCGCCGGCCGCGACGGGCAGGGCACAGCCCGCGCAGCGCGATCGCGGCTGCGCGAAGCGCGACGCGCAGGGCGCGCACAGGCGCCCGCGGCACCAGCTCCGGCACACCGCGCAGGTGCCGGGCCACGCCGGGCGCGACACGCCGTCGCGCCTGGCATCGGGTGAGGGCGCTGCGTCGGGCATCGGCTCAATATACTGCCCGCCCATGGCCGGACCGGACACTGCGCGAGCGCCGCACGTCGACGCACGCGCGTCCGATGCGCAGCTCGCGCGCCTGGCCCGCACCGGGGCCGCACCCTGGCTGCACGGCGAAGTGGCGCGCCGCATGGCCGAGCGGCTGCAGGTCATCCGCTGCCGGCCGCAGACCGTCGTCGACTGGAGCGCCGCGCTCGGCATGAGCGCGAAGGTGCTGGCCGACGCGTACCCCGGCGCGCGGCGGATCGCGGTCGAGGCGCACCCGGCGCTGCGGGCGCGGGCGCTGCGCGAGGCGAGGCGGCCGTGGTGGTCGCCCGCGCGCTGGCGCGACGTCGCGCCCGACGTGCTCGATCCCGGGCAGCTCGCGCCGGGCGGCGCGCAGCTGCTGTGGGCGAACATGGCCCTGCACTTCGCGGCCGACCCCGAGGCGCTGATGCGGCAGTGGCAACGCGCGCTGGCGGTGGACGGGTTCCTGATGTTCTCGACCTTCGGCCCCGACACCTTGCGCGAGCTGCGCGCCGTGCACGCCGATCGCGGCTGGCCGCCGCCGGCGCAGGACTTCGTCGACATGCACGACATCGGCGACCAGCTCGTGCATGCCGGCTTCGCCGATCCGGTGATGGATCAGGAGCACCTCACGCTCACGTGGAGCAGCGCGGGCGAGGCGTTGCGGGAGCTGCGCGCGCTCGGCGGCAACCTGCATCCGATGCGCCATCGCGGACTTCGCTCGCCGCGCTGGCGCTCCGCGCTCGAGACCGCGCTCGCCGCGACGGCCGACGCGCAGGGCCGCATCGCGCTGACCTTCGAGATCGTCTACGGGCATGCCTTCAAGGCCGCGCCGCGCGCGCGTGTCGCAGCCGAGACGAACGTGCCGCTGGACGATCTGCGGGCGATGGTGCGACGCGCGCGCGGTGCGTGAGGCGCCGCGATTCGTCGAGCGCCGGACGCTAGCCGGAGCCACTGCCGGGGTCGTTGAGATGGGTCAAGCGACACCCGGTCGGCACGAGGCCGTGCGCTAGAATCCGCGGCCTCGGACGGGGCTCAGGCCCCGTTCGTGGTGACTGGAGTCGCAGGCGGTCGTTCCGCTCTGCTGCATTCAACGGGCATGTCGGCAACCACCTCACCCGGCGTCTGGCCTCAGGCGCCTGCCGCATCGGGCGGCCACTGGCGATTCGCACGCGAGCTGCGTGACGAGGCGACCGGCGCGCCGTCGCTCGAATGGGTGCTGCGGCGCAACTGCTCGCTGACGCCGCGGCAGTCGCTGTTCGTGTTCGGCTCGCTCGGCGCGGTGTCGATGGGCATCGCGGCAGCGCTGTGGTGGCAGGGGGCGACCCTGGTGCTGGCGTTCGCGTGGATCGAGCTGCTGGCGCTGGCGGCGGCGGTGCTGGCGTACGCGCAGCATGCGACCGACCGCGAGCGGCTGCGGCTGCACGACGGCCGGCTGCAGGTCGAGCTGCACGACGGCCGGCGCGTGCGACGGGTGGAGTTCGACGCGGCGTGGACGCGCGTCGAGCCGGTGCGCGACGCGCGCTCGCTGATCGAGCTGTCCGGGCAGGGACAGCGCGTGGCCGTCGGACGTCACGTGCGGCCGGAGCTGCGCGAGGCGCTGGCCCGCGAGCTGCGTGCGGCGCTGCAGAAGGAGCGTCGCCGCTGAGCGCGCGGCGGGCACGATGGGATTCGAAACGTTGGAAGCGAACACGATGAAGAAGATCGGCACCTGGTGCACGCGGCTCGCCCTGGCGGGCGTTGCGCTCGCGACGTCGCTCGCCGCGCACGCGGCCTCGGCGGTGAAGGACCTGCCCGGCGGCCCGGCGGTCAACCAGCTCGATCTGCATCCGCCGGTCACGCGCATCGCGGCCGACGTGCAGGTGCTGCACAACTGGATGATGATCGTCTGCCTGGTGATCTTCGTCGGCGTGTTCGGCGTGATGTTCTATTCGATCATCAAGCACCGCCGCTCGGTGGGCCACAAGGCGTCCAACTTCCACGAGAGCGTCGCGGTCGAGATCGCCTGGACGGTGGTGCCGTTCCTGATCGTGATCGGCATGGGCGTGGCCGCGACGCAGACCGTGGTCGCGCAGAAGGACACCACCAACGCCGACCTCACGATCAAGGCCACGGGCTAGCAGTGGAAGTGGGGCTACGACTACCTGAAGGGCGAGGGCGAGGGCATCGGCTTCCTGTCGACGCTCGACGTGACGCACCGCGAGATGTCCGACACGGGCAAGCCGCAGGGCGACAACTACCTGCTGAAGGTCGACAACCCGCTGGTCGTGCCGGTGGACCGGAAGATCCGCATCGTCACCACCGCCAACGACGTGATCCACGCGTGGATGGTGCCGGCCTTCGGCGTGAAGCAGGACGCGATTCCCGGGTTCGTGCGCGACACGTGGTTCCGTGCCGAGAAGACCGGCGACTACTACGGGCAGTGCGCCGAACTGTGCGGCAAGGAGCACGCCTACATGCCGATCCACGTGAAGGTGGTGACGCAGGCCGAGTACAGCGCCTGGGTCGACGGCAAGAAGAAGGAGATGGCGGCGAAGGCCGACGATCCGAACAAGGAGTGGAAGCTCGAGGAGCTGATCGCCCGCGGCGAGAAGGTCTACAACGCCAACTGCGCGGCCTGCCATCGGGCCGACGGCAAGGGCGCCGGCCCGATCAAGGCGCTGGACGGCAGCGCCATCGTGCTGGGCGACCCGGCGCAGCAGATCCAGATCCTGCTCAACGGCGCGGCCAACGGCGCGATGCCCGCCTGGCGCCAGCTGTCCGACACCGAGATCGCCGCGGTGGTCACGTACACGAAGAACGCCTGGTCCAACAAGACCGGCAAGCTCGTGCAGCCGGCCCAGATCGTCGCCGCGCGCAAGTAACCCGAAGACCGAGACCGAGGAAACGACATGAGTGCTGTTCTCGACCACCACGGGCACGCCGCGCACGACGACCACGCCCACGGCCATCCGCACGGCTGGCGCCGCTGGGTGTTCGCGACGAACCACAAGGACATCGGCACGATGTACCTGCTGTTCTCGTTCGCGATGCTGATGGTCGGCGGCCTGCTGGCGCTGGGCATCCGCGCCGAGCTGTTCCAGCCCGGGCTGCAGTTCGTGAACCCCGAGCTGTTCAACCAGCTCACCACGATGCACGGGCTGATCATGGTGTTCGGCGCCATCATGCCGGCCTTCGTGGGCTTCGCGAACTGGATGATCCCGCTGCAGATCGGCGCGGCCGACATGGCGTTCGCGCGCATGAACAACCTGAGCTTCTGGCTGCTCATCCCCGCGGCCCTCATGCTCGTGGGCTCGTTCTTCATGCCCGGCGGCGCGCCGTCGGCGGGCTGGACGCTCTACGCGCCGCTGACCCTGCAGATGGGCCCCAGCATGGACGCCGGCATCTTCGCGATGCACATCATGGGCGCCAGCTCGATCATGGGCTCGATCAACATCATCGTGACCATCCTGAACATGCGCGCGCCCGGCATGACCCTGATGAAGATGCCGCTGTTCGCGTGGACGTGGCTCATCACGGCCTACCTGCTGATCGCGGTGATGCCGGTGCTCGCCGGCGCGATCACGATGACCCTGACCGACCGCCACTTCGGCACCAGCTTCTTCAACCCGGCCGGCGGCGGCGACCCGATCATGTACCAGCACATCTTCTGGTTCTTCGGGCATCCCGAGGTCTACATCATGATCCTGCCGGCCTTCGGCATCGTGAGCGCGATCATCCCGGCGTTCTCGCGCAAGCGGCTGTTCGGCTACACGTCGATGGTGTACGCCACGGCGTCGATCGCGATCCTGTCGTTCATCGTGTGGGCCCACCACATGTACACGACCGGCATGCCGGTGACGGGCCAGCTGTTCTTCATGTACGCGACCATGCTGATCGCGGTGCCCACGGGCGTGAAGATCTTCAACTGGATCGCGACCATGTGGAAGGGCTCGATGACGTTCGAGACCCCGATGCTGTGGGCCGTCGGCTTCATCTTCGTGTTCACGATGGGCGGCTTCACCGGGCTGATCCTGTCGATGGCGCCGATCGACCAGCAGCTGCAGGACACCTACTACGTCGTGGCGCACTTCCACTACGTGCTGGTGGCCGGATCGCTGTTCGGCCTGTTCGGCGGCGTGTACTACTGGGGCCCGAAGTGGACCGGCGTCATGTACTCCGAGACGCGCGGCAAGATCCACTTCTGGGGCTCGCTGATCTTCTTCAACATCACCTTCTTCCCGATGCACTTCCTCGGGCTCGCCGGCATGCCGCGCCGCTATGCCGACTACCCGATGCAGTTCGCCGACTTCAACGCGATCGCCTCGCTCGGCGCGTTCGGCTTCGGTCTGATGCAGGTGTACTTCTTCTTCTTCGTCGCGCTGCCGATGATGCGCGGCCAGGGCCAGAAGGCGCCGCAGAAGCCGTGGGACGGCGCCGAGGGCCTCGAGTGGGAGGTGCCGTCGCCGGCGCCGTGGCACACCTTCGAGACACCGCCCAAGCTCGACGCGTCGGCGACCCGCGTGCTCGGTTGAGCGCGATCCAGGCGACGACCCGCGCGACATGACACCCGAGCAGCGCAAGGCGAACCTCCGGCTGGGCCTGATCCTCGCCACGGTCGCGCTCGCCTTCGCGCTCGGCTTCGTCGCCAAGCTCGTGCTGTTCGGAGGCTGAGGTGCCCACCACGCCCGCGCGACGCGATGCCTTGCTGGCCGGTGACAACCGCCGGCTGCTCGCGAAGCTGTGCGTCGTCGCCGTCGTGATGTTCGGCTTCGGCTATGCGCTGATCCCGATGTACCGCGCCATCTGCGAGGCGCTCGGCATCAACGTGCTCGCGGTGGCCGAGCAGCGCCAGGCCTCGGGCTGGCTGGGCGGCGGCCGCCGCGCCGACGCGTCGAACACCCAGGTCGACCGCACGCGCACGATCACCGTCGAGTTCGACGCCAACGCGCGCGGCCCGTGGGACTTCAAGCCGGCGGTCCGTTCGCTCCAGGTGCACCCGGGCGAGATGGCCACGGTGGTCTACGAGTTCCGCAACGTGCAGAGCCGCACGATGGCCGCGCAGGCCATCCCGAGCTACGCGCCGCGCCAGGCCAGCCCGCACTTCAACAAGCTCGAGTGCTTCTGCTTCAACGAGTACACGCTGGCGCCGGGCGAGAGCAAGCAGTGGCCGGTGGTGTTCGTCATCGACCCGAAGCTGCCGCGCGACGTCACGACCATCACCTTGAGCTACACCTTCTTCGAGGTGGGCGGCAAGGTGCCGGCGCCGCCGGCCAAGACGGCCGCCGCGCCCGCCGCGGCGACGGGCGGCACGGCCGCGCGCACGTGGGCCTGCAGATGAGCCCGCAGATGAGCCCGCACGACCAGCCCGGCGCCGACCTGAAGGAGGCCGTGGCCCGTCGCGGCTCGTTCCTGCAGACGATGAAGGCCGTCGCGTGGTCGTTCTTCGGCGTGCGCAAGGGCTCGGAGTACGAGAAGGACATCGCGCAGCTCAACCCGGTGCACGTCATCGTGGCCGGCGTCGCGGCCGCGGCGCTGTTCGTGGTGGGGCTGCTGATGCTGGTGCGCTGGATCGTCGGCAGCGGCATCGCGGCCTGAGCGCGCGGGCGCCCGCACGAGGCATTCGACGAGAGATTCGGTTCGAGGAGAAAGACCAACATGTCGGCAACGACCCATTCCGGACAGACCCCGTACTACTTCGTGCCGCAGCCGTCGCAGCACCCGGCGATGACGGCGCTCGCGCTGCTGCTGGTGATCTACGGCGCGGCGCAGTGGGTGAACGCGCACGACTGGGGCAAGTGGGTGCTGCTGGCCGGCTTCCTGCTGTGGATCTTCGTCATGTTCCGCTGGTTCGGCGACGCGATCCGCGAGAGCGAGAGCGGCCTGTACTCCAAGCGCGTGGACGTGTCGTACCGCTGGAGCATGAGCTGGTTCATCTTCAGCGAGGTGATGTTCTTCGCGGCGTTCTTCGGCGCGCTGTACTGGGCGCGCGTGCACGCGCTGCCGATGCTGGGCGACCTCGAGCACCAGCTCCTGTGGCCCGACTTCAAGGCCGTGTGGCCGAGCGTCCAGGCCGGCGCCACCGCGTCGCCCGCCGGCACGGTCGAGCCGTTCAGCACCATCGGTCCGTGGCCGCTGCCCACGGTGAACACGGCGCTGCTGCTGAGCTCGGGCGTCACCCTGACCATCGCGCACCACGCGCTGATCGCCAACCGGCGCGCCAAGTGCGTGTTCTGGATGTGGGTCACCGTGGCGCTGGGCGTCACCTTCCTCGGCGTGCAGGCCTACGAGTACATGCACGCGTACCGCGACCTGAACCTGAAGCTCAGCTCGGGCATCTTCGGCTCCACGTTCTTCATGCTCACGGGCTTCCACGGCTTCCACGTGTGCGTGGGCGCGCTGATGCTGATCTTCATCACGCTGCGCATCATGAAGGGCCACTTCACGCCGGAGCGCCACTTCGGCTTCGAGGGCGCGGCGTGGTACTGGCACTTCGTCGACGTGGTGTGGCTCGGCCTGTACGTCGTCGTCTACTGGGCGTGACCGTCGGTCCGCCCCGTCCTGCAACGCCGCGCGCCGCGCGGCGTTTTCACGTGCGGCCGCCGCCTCAGCGCACCACCGGCACGCCGGTCGGCACGATCCAGCCGAAGTGCCACGCGAGCAGGATGAACAGGAACAGCGCCACCGACACGGCCACTCGCACCGCCAGCGCGCGCGCCATGCGGCCGGACTTCGAGCCGCCGGACTCGTCGTCGTCGCGCCCGGACCGCAGCATGTACACGCCGGCCGCGGCCAGCGCGCCGAGGATCGCGATGAAGGCGACGACGAAGACGATCTTCATGCGGCGAGCGTACTCCATCGCCTGCTGAGCGGCCGCCGACGAGCACCCGCCGATGAACGCGCGTCGCTGGATCGTGCTGCTCGCCGCCGCGGCGGGTGTGGCCGTCACCGCGCGGCTGGGCGTCTGGCAACTCGACCGCGCTGCGCAGAAGACCGCGCTGCAGGCCGCCATCGACGCGCGCGCCGCGCTGCCCGCGCTGCCCGCCGCCGACCTCGCGCGCGAGCCCGCCGCCGCCGAGGCGCAGCACCATCGGGCCGCGGTGCTGCGCGGCCGCTGGCTCGCCGCGCGCACGGTGTTCCTCGACAACCGCCAGATGGGCGGGCGGCCGGGCTTCTTCGTCGTCACGCCGCTCGCGCTGGCCGACGGCAGCGCCGTGCTCGTGCAGCGCGGCTGGGCGCCGCGCGACGCGCGCGAGCGCACCCGCCTGCCGGCCGTGCCCACGCCCGACGGCGAGGTCGAGGTCGCCGGGCGCATCGCCCCGCCGCCGTCGCGCCTGTATGAGTTCGCGCAAGGCGAGAGCGGGCCGATCCGGCAGAATCTCGACCTCGACGCGTTCTCCCGCGAGATCGGCGTGCCGCTGCGGCCGCTGTCGCTGCAGCAGACGGGCGACGCGGCCGACGGCCTCGTGCGCGACTGGCCGCGCATCGCGGTCGACGTGCACAAGCACCACGGATACGCGTTCCAGTGGTTCGCCCTCGCGGCGCTCATCGCCTGCCTGTATGTCTGGTTCCAACTCGTCCTCCCCCGGCGCCGCGCCCGCTGAACCCGTCGCGCTGACGGTGCACAGCCTGCCCGTGCCCGAGCTGCCCGAGCAGCGGCGCACGCGCCGCGGCCGGCTGCAGATGCTGCTGGTGCTGGCGGCGTGCGCGGCGCCGGTGATCGCGTCGTACTTCAGCTACTACGTGGTGCGGCCCGAGGGGCGCAGCAACTACGCCGACCTGATCGATCCGCCGCGCGCGCTGCCCGACGCGCTGCCGCTGCGCGACCTCGACGGCCGCGCGGTGCCCGCCGGGTCGCTGAAGGGCCAGTGGCTGCTGGTGGTGGTCGGGCCCGCCTCGTGCGATGCGGCGTGCGAGCAGCGCCTGTTCCTGCAGCGCCAGCTGCGCGAGATGACCGGCCGCGAGCGCGAGCGCATCGACAAGCTCTGGCTCGTCACCGACGACACGCCGCTGCGACCCGAGCTGCTCGCCGCGGTGCGGGCCGCGCCGGCGGTCACCGTGCTGCGCGCGCCGCGCGAGGCGGTGGCGGCGTGGCTCGCGCCGGCCGCGGGCTCGAGCCTCGAAACCCACCTGTACGTAGTCGATACGATGGGGCAGTGGATGATGCGCACACCGGCCGACCCCGAGCCGGCGAAGCTCAAGCGCGACCTCGAGCGGCTGCTGCGCGCGTCGGCCTCGTGGGACCGGGCGGGACGCTGAGGCCATGAATCCGCACGACCTGATCGACTGGGCGCCGGTGCTGCGGCTGGCCGGCGTGGCGCTCGCGATCGCCGCGCTGCCGCTCGCGTGGTGGTGGGTGCGCCATCGCGGCGCCGATCCGCGCGTGCGGCTGGCGGCGCTGGCCACGCTCACGCTGTGCCTCACCTTCGACCTGATCGTCTTCGGCTCCTTCACGCGGCTCACCGATTCGGGCCTCGGCTGCCCCGACTGGCCGGGCTGCTACGGCGAGGCCAGTCCGATCGGCGCACGCGACGACATCCACGCTGCGCAGACCGCGCTGCCCAGCGGCCCGGTCACGTTCGGCAAGGCCTGGATCGAGATGATCCACCGCTACCTCGCGATGACGGTGGGCGTGCTGATCGTGGTGATGGCCGCGGCCAGCTGGCGCGCGCGCGCGCGGCTGCCGCACTCGCCGTGGTGGGCCACCGCCACGCTCGTGTGGGTGATCGTGCAGGGCGTGTTCGGCAAGTACACGGTCACGCTCAAGCTCTATCCGGCCATCGTCACGGCGCACCTGCTGGGCGGGCTGCTGCTGCTCGCGCTGCTGGCGCTGCAGCACGAGAGCTACCGCGATCGCCCGGTGGCGGTCGCGCCGCGCGTGCGCCGGGCCGCGATCGTGGTGCTCGCGCTCGTGGCGCTGCAGGTCGCGCTCGGCGGCTGGGTCAGCACGAACTACGCGGTGCTCGCGTGCCGCGGCTTCCCCGACTGCAACGGGCAGTGGTGGCCCGCGGGCATGGACTTCGCGCACGGCTTCACCGTGCTGCGCGAGCTGGGCCGCGCCGGCCACGGCGGCTTCCTGCCGTTCGAGGCGCTGGTGGCGATCCACTGGACGCACCGCGCGTTCGCGCTGGCCGTGTTCGGGGGGGTCGGCTGGCTGGCCGCGCTGCTGCTGAAGACCGGGTCGCCGACCTTGCGCCGCTTCGCGTGGGCCGTCGTCGCGCTCACCGTCGCGCAGCTGCTGACCGGCCTGTCGAACGTGGTGCTCGACTGGCCCATCGTCGCGGCGCTCGCCCACTCGGCCGGTGCGGCCGGGCTCGTGCTGACGCTCACGCTGCTGCTGGCGCGGGCGCGCGGGACGGCCGAGTCCGCCGGCGATGCCCGGCACGTCGCGCTGCGCGCGGCGCGAGGGGGTGCGTGATGGCGCAGCAGAGCCTCGCCTCCACGCCGGCGCGCGCGTCGCGCTGGTCGCAGTACTGGGCGCTCACCAAGCCGCGCGTGGTGCAGCTCATCGTGTTCTGCGCCGTCATCGGCATGCTGCTCGCGGTGCCGGGACTGCCCGAGTGGCGCAGCGCGCTCGCCGCGACGGCGGGCATCTGGCTCGTGGCCAGCGCGGCCGCCGCCTTCAACTGCCTGGTCGAGCAGCACATCGACCGCCGCATGGCGCGCACCGCGTGGCGGCCCACCGCGCGCGGCCAACTCAGCAGCACGCAGGCGCTCGTGTTCTCGGCGCTGCTGTGCGCCGCCGGCAGCGCGCTGCTGTACCTGTGGGTCAATCCGCTGACCATGTGGCTGACGTTCGCCACCTTCGTCGGCTACGCGGTGATCTACACGGTGGTGCTCAAGCCGCTGACGCCGCAGAACATCGTGATCGGCGGCGCCTCCGGCGCGATGCCGCCCGTGCTGGGCTGGGCCGCGATGCGCGGCGAGGCCGGTCCCGAGGCCTGGCTGCTGTGCCTGATCATCTTCCTGTGGACGCCGCCGCATTTCTGGGCGCTCGCGCTGTACCGCGCCGAGGACTACCGCAAGTCCGGCCTGCCGATGCTGCCCGTGACGCACGGCAACGAGTTCACGCGGCTGCACGTGCTGCTGTACACCCTGGTGCTGTTCGCCGCGACCCTGCTGCCGTTCGTCATCGGCATGAGCGGCTGGCCGTATCTCGCGGCGGCCGTTGCGCTGGGCGCGGCCTTCATCGGCCACGCCTTCGCGCTGTGGCGCCGCTACAGCGACGCGCTCGCGCGCCGCACCTTCCGCTTCTCCATCGTCTACCTGGCGGCGCTGTTCGCGGCGCTGCTGGTCGACCACTGGCTCGCGCCGCTGCTGCCATGAACCGTCGCCACACGCTCCTCGCCATCGCCGCGGCCGCGGCGTCGCTCGCGGCCTGCTCGCGCCCGGCCGACAAGCCGGCCTTCAGGGCCATCGACATCACCGGAGCCGAGTACGCGCGCAAGCTCGAACTGCCCGACGCCGAAGGCAAGCCGCGCACGCTGGCCGACTTCGCCGGCAAGGTGACGGTGGTGTTCTTCGGCTACACGCAGTGCCCCGACGTGTGCCCGAGCACGATGGCCGAGCTGGCCGAGGTCAAGCGCAGCCTCGGAGCGGACGGCGCGCGCGTGCAGGGCGTGTTCGTCAGCGTCGACCCCGAGCGCGACACGCCCGAGCTGCTGCGCGCCTACATGAGCGGCTTCGATCCGTCGTTCGTCGCGCTGCGCGGCACGCCGGAGCAGACGGCGGCGGCGGCCAGGGAGTTCAAGGTCTTCTACTCGAAGGTGCCGGCGAAGGACGGCCACGAGAAGAACTACACCGTCGACCACACGGCCGGCTCGTACGTGTTCGATCCGAAGGGCCGCGTGCGGCT
Organism: uncultured Burkholderiaceae bacterium; assembly: GCA_964517545.1. Classification (GTDB taxonomy): domain Bacteria; phylum Pseudomonadota; class Gammaproteobacteria; order Burkholderiales; family Burkholderiaceae_C; genus CAZFET01. The sequence continues at coordinate 878 of CAZFET010000034.1, read as the reverse complement.
GTTCGTGCGCTACGGCAGCGGCGCGCAGGCGCTCGCCGACGACCTGAAGATCCTGCTGAACGAAGGCGCCTGACGGCCGCGGCGCTCAAGCCGCCTGGCCCACCTCGAGCGCCTTGCGCATCTTCTTCATCGCCGCCACTTCGATCTGGCGGATGCGCTCCGCGCTGACGCCGTACTCGGCGGCGAGCTGGTGCAAGGTCATGCCGCCGGAGGCGTCGTCGTTCACCTTGAGCCAGCGCTCCTCGACGATGCGCCGGCTGCGGGCGTCGAGCACGTCGAGCGCGCGCGTGATGCCGTCGCCGGCGAGCCGGTCGCGCTGGCGCGCCTCGAGCACTCTCGTGGGCTCGTGGCTCTCGTCGGCCAGGTAGGCGATCGGCGCGTAGCTCTCCTCGCCGTCGTCGGCGACCGTCGGCTCGAGCGACACGTCGCCGCCGGCCATGCGGGTTTCCATCTCGAGCACGTCGTCGGGCTTGACGTTGAGCTCGCGCGCCACGTGGTCGACCTCGCTCGCGCTCAGCGAGGCGCGGTGGGTCTGCGCGGCCGGGTCGCCCTTGAGGTCGCGCTTCATCGAGCGCAGGTTGAAGAACAGCTTGCGCTGCGCCTTGGTGGTGGCCACCTTCACGAGGCGCCAGTTGCGCAGGATGTACTCGTGGATCTCGGCCTTGATCCAGTGCAGCGCGTAGCTCACCAGCCGCACGCCCTGCGCCGGGTCGAAGCGCTTGACCGCCTTCATCAGGCCGACGTTGCCTTCCTGGATCAGGTCGGCCTGCGGCAGGCCGTAGCCCAGGTACTGGCGCGACACCGACACCACCACGCGCAGGTGCGACAGCACCAGGCGGCCGGCCGCCTCGAGGTCGCCATGCTCGCGCCAGCGGCGG
>CAZFET010000033.1:13612-18410 GCA_964517545.1 uncultured Burkholderiaceae bacterium | reverse complement strand
GCAGCGCCGAAGCCGGCGTGTGGATCGACACCGACGGCGGCAGCGAACGCTTCGACGAGGTCGTGCTGGCCTGCCACAGCGACCAGGCGCTGGCGCTGATCGCCGAGCCCACCGCCGACGAGCGCGCGGTGCTCGGCGCGATCCGCTACCACCCGAACCGCGCGCTGCTGCACACCGACGCCTCGATGCTGCCCGCGCGCCGGCTCGCCTGGGCGTCGTGGAACTACGAGCGCGCGCCCGATGCGTCGCGCGAGCACGGCGCCGTGTGCCTGCACTATCTGCTCGGCCGGCTGCAGCCCCTGCCGTGGAAGCGTCCGGTGATCGTCTCGCTCAACCCGGTGCGCGCGCCGCGCGACGAAGACGTGATCGCCGAGATCCGCTACGAGCATCCGGTGTTCGACCTCGCCGCGGTGGCCGCGCAGCAGCGCGTGCCCTCGCTGCAGGGCCGCGCGCGCCTGTGGTTCTGCGGCGCCTGGACGCGCTACGGCTTCCACGAGGACGGGCTGACCTCGGGCCTCGCGGTCGCGCACGCGCTGCGCCGCCGGCTCGCCGAAGGCGCGCCGCCGCGGCGCGAGGCGGCCTGAACGCGATGGACGCGCGGCCGCTCATCGGCACCGGCACGGTCCGCCACACGCGGCTGCGCCCGGCCGTCAACGCCTTCGAGTACCCGACCTACTTCCTGCTGCTGCCGATGCGCGCGCTGCGCGCGAACGCCTCGGCCGACCTGGCGCGCAACCGCTTCGGGCTCGTGAGCTTCCACGACCGCGACCATGGCGACGGCCGTGCCGACGCGCTGGCCTGGCTCGAGGAACTGCTCGGCCGCGAAGGCATCGCCGACGCCGACGGCGAGGTCTGGCTGCACACCTACCCGCGCGTGCTCGGCTACGTGTTCAAGCCGGTCAGCTTCTGGTACTGCCACCGCGCCGACGGCTCGCTGGCGGCCGTCGTGGTCGAGGTCAACAACACCTTCGGCGAGCGCCACTGCTACTTGCTGTCCGGCCGCGACGTCGCGTTCGGCCGCGAGCTCAGCGCGCGCAAGGTGTTCCACGTCTCGCCGTTCTGCCGCATCGAAGGGCGCTACCGCTTCCGCTTCGCGCGCACCGCCGAGCGCACCGTGGCGCGCGTCGACCACGACGACGACGACGGCCCGCTGCTGGCCACCAGCGTGTCGGGCCGGCTCGCGCCGCTCACGCGGGCGTCGGCGCGCGCCGCGTTCTTCGGCATGCCGCTCATGACCCTGGGCGTCATCGCGCGCATCCACTGGCAGGCGCTGCGGCTGTGGGCCAAGCGCGTGCCGTTCTTCCGCAAGCCCGCACCTCCCGAAGCGTTCACCACCCGATGAACTCCACGACGACGACCTCCACCGCCGCCGGCTTCGACCTGCCCGGCTCGGCGCCCGCCGCCGCACGCGCGGTGTTCCGGCTGCTGCAGCGGCTGGAACACGGCACCCTGGACGTGCAGATGCCCGACGGCGCGAGCGCGCGCTTCGGCCGCGGCGGCGAGCCGCACGCGGCGATCCGGCTGCGCACCTGGGACGTCTGCACCGCCGCGCTGAAGTCGGGCGACATCGGCTTCGCCGAGAGCTGGATCGACGGCTCCTGGAGCACGCCCGACCTGGTGGCGCTGCTGAAGCTGTTCATCGTCAACCGCGACGCGGTCGAATCGGTGATCTACGGCAGCTGGTGGGGCTCGCTGCTGTACCGCGCGAAGCACCTGCTCAACCGCAACTCGCGCCGCGGCAGCCGCAAGAACATCCACGCGCACTACGACCTCGGCAACGAGTTCTACCGGCTCTGGCTCGACCCGACGATGAACTACTCGAGCGCGTGGTTCGAAGGCGACCTCGCGCGCCCGATGGCCGACGCGCAGCACGCCAAGGTGCGGCGCGCGCTCGCGCAGTGCGGCCTCGCGCGCGGCGGCCGCCTGCTCGAGATCGGCTGCGGCTGGGGCGCGCTGGCCGAAGCGGCGGCGCGCGAGCACGGCGCGCGCGTGACCGGCGTCACGCTGTCGACCGAGCAGCTCGAGTGGGCGCAGCGCCGGCTGGCCGACGCCGGCCTCGCCGATCGCGCCGACCTGCGCCTGCAGGACTACCGCGACATCGACGACGGCCCGTACGACGCGATCGCGTCGATCGAGATGTTCGAGGCGGTCGGCCGCGAGTACTGGCCGTCGTTCTTCGCCACCGTCGCGCGCCAGCTCGCGCCGGGCGGCCGCGCCTGCATCCAGAGCATCACGATCCGCGACGACCTGTTCGAGCGCTACGTGCGCTCGACCGACTTCATCCAGCAGTACATCTTCCCCGGCGGCCTGCTGCCCAGCCGACGCGAGTTCCGCCAGGCCGCGGCCGACGCGGGGCTGGAGGTCGTCGACGAGTTCGCGTTCGGCCCCGACTACGCCGAGACCCTGCGCCGCTGGCGCGCCGCGTTCCTCGCGCACGACGCGCAGGTGCGGCGCCTCGGCTTCGACACGCGCTTCATGCGCATCTGGGAGTTCTACCTCGCGTACTGCGAGGCCGCGTTCTCGACCGGCAACACCGACGTCGTGCAGTTCACCTTGCGCCATCGCTGATCGACGCGCGACGCCCACGCTCCGACGACGACACGATGCGCCGACGCACCGCCCTCGCCGCCACGGCCGCGCTGATCGCGTCGGCGGGCCGCGCGCGCGCGCAGCCGGCGCCGCCGCCGGAGGTCGCGGCCGAGCTGCCCGGCGCGCGGCTGCTCGGCCAGGGGCGGCTCACCTTCCTCGGCCTGCACGTGTACGACATCCGGTTGTGGGTGCGCGACGGCTTCTCGCCCGCGCAGTGGGCGGCGCACCCGCTCGCGCTCGAGATCGAATACGCGCGCACCCTGTACGGCCGCCTGATCGCCGAGCGCTCGCTCGCCGAGATGCGCCGCCAGCGTCCGATCGACGAGCCGCTCGGCGAGCGCTGGGTCGAGCGCATGAAGCAGGTCTTTCCCGACGTCGCGCGCGGCGACCGCATCACCGGCGTGTACCGGCCCGAGGGCCTCGCGCGCTTCTTCCACAACGCGGCGCCGCGCGGCGAGCTGCGCGACGGCGACTTCGCGCCGCTGTTCTTCGGCATCTGGCTGAGCGATCGCACGTCGGAGCCGAAGCTGCGCGAGCGCCTGCTCGGGGCCGCGCCGTGAGCACCGCGTCGCCGGCCGTGCGCGGCGCAACCGCACCTGCATCCGCCCCCGGCGCGCCGGCGTGCGACCGCATCGCGTGGCCCGCGGGCATGGCCTACGGTGCGCTCGGGCTGCCGCTGGCCTTCGTGGCGCTGCCGCTGTACGTGGTGCTGCCGAACCACTACGCCACGCAGTTCGGCGTGCCGCTCGCTGCGCTCGGCGCCGTGCTGCTCGGCGCGCGCCTGCTCGATGCGTTCGCCGACCCGCTGATCGGCCGCTTCGCCGACGCGCGCTTCGCGCGCTCGCCATGGGCCGCGTGGCGCGCGCTCGCGGTCGCGGCGGTGCTGCTCGCGCTCGGCTTTCACGCGCTGTTCTTCCCGCCGGCGTTCGGTGCGTCGCGCGGCGCGTCCACGCTGCTCGCGTGGTGCGCCGCCATGCTGGCGGTGACCTATCTGTCGTACTCCGTGGTCGGCGTGATCCACCAGTCGTGGGGCGCGCGCCTCGGCGGCGACGCCGGCCAGCGCGCGCGCATCGTGGCCTGGCGCGAGGCGCTCGCGCTGGCCGGCGTGCTGGTGGCCAGCGTGCTGCCGTCGGTGGCCGGACTCGGCGTCACGAGCCTGGCGTTCGCGCTGCTGCTGGCCGTCGCCGCGGGCGCGCTGGTCGCGGCGCCGCAGCCGCTCGCCTCGCCCGACGCGGCGCCGCAGCGCGCCGGGCTGTGGCGACCGTTCGGCGTGCCGGCCTTCCGCAAACTGCTCGCGATCTTCCTCGTCAACGGCATCGCGAGCGCGGTGCCGGCCACCCTGGTGCTGTTCTTCATCCGCGACCGCCTGCAGGCGCCGGCCTGGGAGCCGATGTTCCTCGTGAGCTACTTCGCCGCGGGCGCGCTGTCGATGCCGCTGTGGATGCGCGCCGTGCGCCGCTTCGGCCTCGCGCGCACCTGGCTGGACGGCATGCTGCTCGCGGTCGCCGCGTTCGTGTGGGCGGCCCTGCTCGGCGCGGGCGACGTGTGGCCGTACGCGCTGGTGTGCGTGGCCAGCGGGGTCGCGCTCGGCGCCGACCTCGCGCTGCCGCCGGCGCTGCTGACCGGCGTGATCCAGCGCGCCGGCGACTCGTCGCGCGCCGAGGGCGCGTACTTCGGCTGGTGGAACTTCGCCACCAAGCTCAACCTCGCGCTGGCCGCCGGCATCTCGCTGCCCGCGCTGCAGGCCTTCGGCTACGCGCCGGGCAGCCGCGACGACGGCGCGCTGGGCGCGCTGACCCTCGCCTACTGCGCGCTGCCGTGCGTGCTGAAGCTCGCCGCGGCGGCGCTGCTGCACTTCACCTGGATCCGACCACGGGAACCCGAATGAACCGACGCCTCCTCCTCGCCGCCGGCAGCGCCGCCGCGGCCCTCGCCCTGGCCGGTTGCGCGTCGCCGCCGACGCCGGCCGACTACGCCGCCGAACGGCCGCTGTTCGAGCTGGAGAAGTACTTCGACGGCACCGTGCTCGCGCACGGCATCTTCACCGACCGCAGCGGCAAGGTGCTGCGCCGCTTCACCGTCACGATGAAGTGCTCGTGGAACGGCGACCAGGGCGTGCTCGACGAGGACTTCGTCTACAGCGACGGCAAGACGGAGAAGCGCGTCTGGCGCATCACCAAGACCGGCCCGGGCCGCTACGTCGGCCGCG
>CAZFET010000033.1:0-13602 GCA_964517545.1 uncultured Burkholderiaceae bacterium | reverse complement strand
CCGACGACGTGGTCGGCGAAGCGGTCGGACAATCGGCGGGCAACGCGCTCAACTGGCGCTACACCCTGCGGCTGCCGGTGGACGGCAAGACCTACGACGTGCAGTTCGACGACTGGATGTACCGGATCGACGAGCGCGTCGTGCTCAACAAGGCCGTGATGAGCAAGTTCGGCGTGTTCCTCGGCGAGGTGACGCTCGCGTTCCGGAAGCCATGATGGCGCTCAATCCCCGCATCCGCGACTGGACCGGACGCACGGTGTGGCTGGTCGGCGCCTCCACCGGCATCGGCCGCGCCACCGCCGCGGCGCTGCACGCGCGCGGCGCGCAGGTGGTGGTGTCGGCGCGCAGCGCCGCCGCGCTCGACGCGTTCGTGCAGTCGCATCCGCGCAGCCTGGCCTTGCCGCTGGACGCGACCGACGGCGCCGCGCTGCGCGCGGCCACCGCGCGCATCGTCGGCCAGTTCGGCCGCATCGACCTCGTGGCGTACTGCGCCGGCATGTACGCGCCGATGCGCGCCGACCGCTTCGACCTCGACGTCGCGCTGCGCCACGTCGACGTCAACTACGTCGGCGCGCTGCGCCTGCTCGACGCCGTGCTGCCGCAGCTGATGCGGCAGGCCGGCGACCGCCACGCGCCGCACCTGAGCCTGGTCGCCAGCGTGGCGGGCTACCGCGGCCTGCCCAACGCGCTGGCCTACGGACCGACGAAGGCGGCGCTCATCAACCTGGCCGAGATCCTGTACATCGACCTCGCGCGCAAGGGCGTGGGCGTGTCGGTCGTCAACCCCGGCTTCGTCGAGACGCCGATGACCGCGGGCAACGAGTTCGCGATGCCCGCGCTGATGAGCCCCGAGCAGGCCGCGCAGGCCATCGTCGAGGGCTGGGAGGCGGGCCGCTTCGAGATCCACTTCCCCAAGCGCTTCACCTTGTGGCTGAAGGCGCTGCGCCACCTCGGCGACGGCGTGTACTTCGCGGCCATCCGCAAGGCCACGGGGCTGTGAGCACCACCCGCGGAGCGCGACGACCGGTGAACGCGCGATGACCGACGAGCGCACGATGACCGGCGACCCCCGCGTGGCGCGCGTGGCCGCGCTGTTCCAGGCGCTCGAGCCAGCCGACCTCGATCGGCTCGGCGAGTTCTACGCCGCCGACGCGCGCTTCAAGGACCCGTTCAACGACGTGCGCGGGCTCGACGCGGTGCGCGGCGTGTTCGCGCACATGTTCCGCGCGCTCGAGTCGCCGCGCTTCGCGGTGCGCGACCGCGTGGTGCAGGGCGACCGCGCTTTCCTCACCTGGGACTTCTCGTTCCGCCTGCGCGGCGCGCCCGCCACGCACGTCGTGCACGGCGGCTCGCTGATCACGTTCGACGCGCACGGGCGCATCGCCGAGCACGTGGACTACTGGGACTCGGCCGACCTGTTCGAGACGCTGCCGCTGGTGGGCGCGGCGATGCGCTGGCTCAAGCGGCGCGCGCGCGGCTGAACGCGCGTCGCGCTACAGCCAGCCCTTGCGGCGGAAGTACCAGAACGGCGTGATCACGCTGGCGGCCATCAGCGCCAGCGCGAACGGGTAGCCGGCCGACCAGTCGAGCTCCGGCATGTACTTGAAGTTCATGCCGTAGATGCTCGCGATCAGCGTCGGCGGCAGCAGCGCGACGCTGGCCACCGAGAAGATCTTGATGATGCGGTTCTGGTTGATGTTGATGAAACCGACCGTGGCGTCCATCAGGAAGTTGATCTTGTCGAACAGGAACGCGGTGTGCGAGTCGAGCGAGTCGATGTCGCGCAGGATCTGCCGCGCCTCCTCGAACTGCTCGGCGTTGAGCATGCGCGCGCGCATCATGAAGCTCACCGCGCGGCGCGTGTCCATCACGTTGCGGCGGATGCGGCCGTTCAGGTCTTCTTCCTTCGCGATGGCCGCCAGCGCCTCGGCCGCGGCGGCATCGTCCACGTCGCGCTTGAGCACGCGCGCGCTCACCGCCTCGAGGCTGTCGTAGATGCCCTCCAGCGCGTCGGCCGAGTACTCGGCGTCGGCGTCGTACAGCTTGAGCAGCACGTCCTTCGCGTCCTCGATCAGGGCCGGGATGCGGCGCGCGCGCAGCCGCAGCAGGCGGAACACCGGCAGGTCCTCGGCGTGCACCGAGAACAGCACGCCGTCCTTCAGGATGAACGCCACGCGCACGTTGCGCGCGGTCACGTCGTCGTCGATCAGGAAGTCCGAGCGGATGTGCAGCTCGCCGTTGTCCTCTTCGTAGAAGCGGGCCGACTCCTCGAGGTCGTCGTCGACCACGTCGTCCGGGATCGTGAGCCCGAAGCGGCCGGCGATCCAGCCCTTCTCCTCGGGCGTCGGCGCCTCGAGGTCGACCCACACGGGCCGCAGGTTCGCCAGCGCGTCGGCGCTGCCGATCTCCTCCTGGAACAGCCGGCCGTTGGCCAGGCTGAAGACATTGAGCATGTTCGGTTCTCCAACGCGGCCCCGCGTCGCGGCAGCGGGGCCCGTGCGGGCTCGGGGTTCGGGTGTCGGTCACCGTCTCGCCCCGGCCGCGGCGCGCCCGCAGGCTGCTGCGCGGCGCCTCGCTGGAGCGGACGGTCACCTAGGCTGGGGACTGTCCAAGGTGCTCGCCTCGTGCGTGATGAAAGCGCGGCGGATTATCGCAGCGGTGCTGCGAAGCCGGCAGCCTGCAGCACCGCGCGGGCCGGGGGTGCGAACAGCCGCTCGAACAGCGCGCGCGCGGCCGGCGGCGCGCCGGCGACCAGCGCCGCCGGGTACGTGACGGGCGCGTGGCTCGACGCCGCGAAGCGCGCCGCCACGCGCACCTTCGACGACGCGGCGGCGTCGGTGGCATACACGATGCCGGCCGCCGCCTCGCCGCGCTCGACGAAGGCCAGCGCCGAGCGCACGTTGTCCGCGCGCACGAGCCGCGGCGCGACGCGCTCCCACAGGCCGAGCGAGCGCAGCGCCTGCTCGGCGTAGCGGCCCGCCGGCACGTGCGCGGGGTCGCCGCTGGCGACGCGCGCGCCGGGATCGGCGGGCAGCAGCACCGCGCGGATCGCGTCGGGCGACTCGGTCGGCTCGCCGGCCGCATGGGGTTGCGGGTGCGGATACGCGTGTGCGCGCGCTGCGTCGCGCGGCACCACCACCACGAGCCGGTTGGTCGCGAGCACGCGGCGCGACGCCGCGTCGATGCGGCCGGCGCGCTCGAGGTGGTCCATCCAGCGCTCGTCGGCGGACACGAACACGTGCGCCGGCGCGCCCTGCTCGATCTGGCGCGCGAGGGTCGAGCTGGCGGCGAACGAGAAGCGCACCGGCGCGCCGAGCGCGGGCTCCGCCGCGCGCAGCGCGTCGGCCAGGCTCGCGGCCGCGAACACGGTCACCGGCTCGGCGGCGGCGCGCGCCGCCACCCGTCCGGCCGCAAGGCCGAGCAGCACACCGGCCGCGACCAGCCGGCGGCGGCGTTGCGACTGTGACGACTGCAGCGACTGCGGCGACGGGTTCCGCTCCATGTCGGCCAGCTTATCGCGCCGCGCCGCGGCGATGGCATGCTCCGCCTGCCCCGAGCAGCAGTCACCAGGAGGCGGCGGTGGATCGACAACAGGCCCTGCAGTGCTTCTGCCGCGTCGTCGAGACCGGCAGCTTCGCCGCCGCCGCGCGCGACCTCGACGTCGCGCGCTCGGTGATCACCAAGACCGTGCAGGCGCTCGAGGACTGGACCGGCAGCCGCCTGCTCGCGCGCACCACGCGCAGCATGCAGCTCACCGAGGCCGGCGAGCGCTTCTACGCGTACTGCCGGCGCGTGCTGGCCGAGACCCTCGCCGCGCTGCGCGCCGCGCAAGGCGAGCTGTCGGGCCGGCTGGTGATCGCCTCGCCGGTGTCGCTCACGCTGTCGTTCCTGCACGACCACCTGCACGCCTTCCAGGCCGCGCACCCGGGCGTGGAACTGGAGCTGCGGCTGAGCGACCGGCCAGTCGACCTCGTGCGCGACGGCGTCGACGTGGCGCTGCGCGGCCAGGCGCAGCTGGACGATTCGAGCCTCGTGGCGGTGCCGCTCATGACGATGGAGCGCGGCGTGTGCGCGTCGCCCGCGTTCTGGCGCCGTCACGGCAAGCCGGCCACGCCGCAGGCGCTGGCGGCGCTCAACTGCCTGCCCTACCTGCTCGGGCGCGACGCGCTGCGCTGGCAGTTCGATGGTCCGGACGGCCGGCACGAGGTCGACGTGCGCGGCAGCTTCCGCGCCGACAACAGCCTGCTGCTCGTCGATGCGCTGCTGCGCGACGTGGGCGCGAGCCTCGTGCCGCTGGTGATGGTGCGCGCGCACCTGGCCGCCGGCCGCCTCGAGCGCGCGCTCGAGCACTACCGCACCGAGGCGCGCAGCGTCTACGCCGTGTACCCGAGCCGCGAGCACCTCCCGAAGAACGTGCGCGCGTTCGTGCAGTTCCTCAAGGCGCGGCTGGCGCAGGCGGCCTGACGGTCATGGCGCCGCGACCGCCGGCACGTCGAAGGCGAGGACGCGGGCCCACGCGCGCGCCCGCAGCACCAGGCGCGGCGGCGGCACGAACAGCGCGAGCGCATCGCCGTCCTGCAGCGTGTGCGCCGGCCCGTCGAGTGCGACCGACAGCTCGCCGCCCGCCACGTGCAGGTACAGGCTGCGGCCGGCGCGCACGTCGATCGACAGCGGAGCGTCGCGCCCGGCCTCGCCGAGCAGCACGCGCGCGTCCTGGTCGATGCGAAAGCCGCCGTCGACACCGTCGGGATCGGCCACCACGCGCCAGCAGCCGGGCACGGCGGGCGGCAGGCTGCGCTGCTCGACCGCGGGTTCGAGCCCGCGCCGGCGCGGCTCGATCCAGATCTGCAGGTGATGGTCGATCTCGTGCCGCGACGGGTTGGTCTGGCTGTGGCGGATGCCACGGCCGGCGCGCATGAACTGCGACTGGCCCGGCTCGACGATGCCGTGGCGCCCCTGGTCGTCGCGGTGCTCCACGCGCCCCGCCAGCGGCACGATCATGATCTCGAGGTCGCGGTGCGGGTGCATCGCGAAGCCCGTGCCGGGCTGCACGCGGTCGTCGTTCAGCGCGAGCAGCGGGCCGAAGCGCTCGCGCGCCGGATCGCGGTACGGACCGAACGAGAAGCTGAAGCGCGCGTCGAGCCAGTCGAGCCGCAGGCGGCCGCGCGAGTCGGCGCGGCGCAGGTCGTAGCGCACGGCCGGGGGCACGGCAGGGCGGTCGAGCGTCGTGTCGTTCATGCGCGTTCTCCTTGCGTGGCGGCGACGGCCGCGGCGCGCGGCGGCGCGGCCGCGCGCATCATCAGCGCGAGCGCGGCGCCGATCAGCGCGAGCGCCGGCACGGTGGTCCAGGCCGGCCGCTCGCCGAAGGCCGCCATGCCGGCCGCGACGCCGGTCGCCATCATCACGTAGCCCATGAAGCTGAACAGCACCGGCTCGGCGCGCCGCTGCAGCGCGAAGTAGCAGGCGTAGCCGGCGGCCAGCGCGAACACCTGCGCGCCGAGCACGGGCAGCGCGCCCGCCGCGACGTCGGCGGCGCCGCCGCCGGCCACGGCGCGTCCGGCGAGCAGCAGCGCCGACGACGCGAGCAGGGTCAGCGCGCCGAGCCACTCGCCGGGCACGTCGCGCGGCAGGCGCAGCGAGCGGTAGACGTTGCCCGCGCCGATGAGCGCCGGCACCGCGAGCAGCCCCAGCATGCCGGCCAGGCTGACGTGGTAGCTGCCGCCGCGCGCGGTGGCCAGCAGCAGCGCGCCGGCGAGCCCGATCGCCACTGCCGCGACGCGCGCGACGTCGGCGCGCTGCAGCCGCAGCGCGAGCGCGATGCCGAGCGTGAACACCGGCGGCAAGGTGAACGCGAGCGCGGCGAAGCCGGCGCCGGCGTGCGCCGACAGCCAGAACACGAGGGTCATCGGCGCCGCGTGGCCCAGCAGGCCGGCCACGAACGCGAATCGCAGCAGCGGGCCGGTCCACGCGGGCGCGCCGTGGCGCACGAACGCCAGCACGGCGAGCAGCACACCGGCCGCGAGGGTGGGCCACAGCGCGAAGTCCATCGCGCTCACGCCGTGCTGCGCGGCGGCCTTGGCCAGCGGCAGCCCGAGGCCGAGGAAGAGGCCCGTCCCGGCGAACCAGGGCCACGGCAAAGAGAGGTTCATGGAGCGTCCTGCGAGAACAGTGGATCGATGCAGGAGCACTCTAGGAACGGCGCGGCGCGCGGCATAGCGCGCGCGCGGAACATCATCGTTCGCGCGGCGCGAACGATGGACGCGGCGCCGCCCGCGGTCAGGCCGGCGGCAGCACGAAGCGGTGCGCCAGCGTGTGGAACGGCACCGCGCTGCGACTGCCGTCGGGTGCGGGCCCGGCGGGATGGCGCTGCAGGCGCGTCACCAGGGACGAGCGCACGCCGAACACCACGTCGCTGTCGAGGTACGGATCACCGTCGCGGAACAGGTGCGTGACCAGCGTCTCGTGGCCCGGCGCCTTGATCAGGAAGTGCACGTGCGCGGGCCGCCACGGATGGCGGCCGGTGGCCACGAGCATCTTGCCCACCGGGCCGTCAGTCGGGATCGGGTACGCCGTGGTCACGATGGTGCGGAACGACGCGCGGCCCTCGGGGTCGGTGCGGAAGGCGCCGCGCGCGCGACGCGACGCGAGCTCGGGGCGCTGCACGTCGGACAGCCCTTCCTCGTCGGCCTGCCACCCGTCGGCCTCGGCCTCGGCGATCGGCGTGCCGTCGGTCGAGACGACCTGCACGTCGACGAACAGCGGCTCGCCCGGCGCGCCGGCGGCCATGTCGGCCCCGGCGTCCAGCCGCGGCGCGTCGTCGACGTGGAACGGGCCGAGCACGGTGGCCTCGGTCGCGCCGGGCGGCTTGCCCTGGTTCATCGCCACCAGCAGCATCGACAGCCCGAGCGTGTCGGACAGCAAGATGAACTCCTGCCGCTCGTCGTCGCACTGCTGCCCGGTCGCGGTGAGGAAGCGGACGCCTTCGAACCACTCGGCCTCGGTCAGGCGCACCTCGCGCGCGAAGTCGTGCAGGTGCCGCACCAGCGACGACAGCACTTCCTTGAGCCGCGGCGAATCGCAGTCGTCCATGCGACGGATGACCGCCTCGGTGATGGTGTGCTCGTCGATGTTGCGCATGCTGCGTCTCCGGTGCGTGGGTCAAGGCTTCAAGGTGCGCTGCGTCGGGAACAGCACCAGCCCGTGGCGCTGCTGCAGCCAGCCCCACAGGCCCTGCTTGAAGTAGAGGGTGGTCACGATGGCCAGCAGCCCGAGCCCGAGCAGGTACCACGTGCCGTAGTCGCTGAAGAACTTGTTGAGCGCCCAGAACACGACGGCCCCGACGATCGGGCCCTCGATGCGCCCGATGCCGCCGATCACCACCATGAAGATCGCGAAGGCGGTCCAGTTGACGCTGAACGCGGCGTCGGGGCTGATGCGCAGGTTGCCCACGAAGTACAGCGCGCCGGCCAGCCCCGCGCCGAACGCGGCGACCACGTACACCGCCAGCTTCATGCGCCGCACCGCGATGCCCTGCGACTCGGCCGCGACCTCGTTGTCGCGGAGGGCCAGCAGCGCCAGCCCGCGCTTGCTGCGCAGGAACAGGTAGACGAGCGCGATCGCCGCCACCACGCAGGCCAGCGCGGTCCAGGAGGTGAGGCTCTCGCGCGTGGCGCGCTCGATGCCGCGCAGCGCGGTGAGGCTGGTGCCCGAGCCGCCGCCGACGAAACTCATGTTGGCGAACGACAGCCGGAACACCTCGGCGATCACCCAGGTGCCGATCGCGAAGTAGCCGCCTTGCAGCCTGAACGCGACCCACGACACCGGCACCGCGACCAGCGCGGCCGCCAGCGCGGCCAGCGGGATCGCGACGAAGGGGTCGACCCCGGCGAAGTTGCCGAGCATCAGCATCGCGTAGCCGCCCAGGCCGAAGAAGGCCTGCTGCCCGATGGAGACCATGCCGCCGTAGCCGGCCAGCAGGTTCCACATCATCGCGAAGACGAAGTAGCACGCGATCTCGACGAACTCGCGCATCCACGACGACTCGCCCCACAGCGGCAGGCTCGCGGCCACGGCCACCAGCGCGAGTCCGGCGCCCAGCGCGATGCGGCTGGCGCGGGTGGAGCGGATCACCTCGACCGGCACCGGCTCCGTCGGCACTCGCTGCACGTTCACGGCATGCTCCTGCGCGCCCATCGCCTCAGCCGCGCGTCTTCGGGAACAGGCCCTGCGGCCGGACCACGAGCACCGCGAGGAACACGAGGTGCCCGAACCAGATGCCCCAGCCGGGGTCGAGGCGAAAGCCGATCTGCTGCGTCAGGCCCAGCAGCATGGCGCCGACGAAGGTGCCCCAGAACGAGCCCATGCCGCCGATGATGACCGCCTCGAACGCGAACAGCAGCAGCAGCGGGCCGTCGGACGGCGACACCGTGGTGCGCATGGCCTGCAGCACGCCGGCCACGACGATGAGCATGAACGCGATGCCGGTGGCCAGCGCGTAGACGCGGCGCGCGTCCAGCCCCATCAGCTCGGCGATCTCGCGGTCGTCGGAGACGGCGCGGAAGGCGCGGCCCAGCGCGGTGGCGCCGAACAGCCACTGCAGCGCGGCGGTGGCGGCCAGCGCGACGCCGAAGATCACGAGCGGCAGCACGCCGAGCGCGCTGCCGGCGATGCTGATGCTCTGGGTCGCCAGCCCGCCGGCGTCGAGCGAGCGCGGGTCGGCCGAGAACAGCTCGAGCAGCGCGTTCTGGATGACGATGGCCAGCCCGAAGGTCACCACCAGCGAGGGCAGCGGATCCTTGCCGAGCGTGCCGTTGAGCACCCAGCGCTGCAGCGCGTAGCCCACGCCGAAGGCCGGCGGCAGCAGCGCGATCGCGATCAGCGTCGGATGCAGCGCCGCCACCGACGCCAGCGCGATCGCGCCGAAGGCGCCGAGCACGATGAAGTCGCCCTGCGCCGTGTTGGTCAGGCGCATCACGCCGAACATCAGCGACTGGCCCAGCGCGAACAGGCAGTACAGCCCGCCGAGCAGCAGTCCCTGGATCACGGTGTCGAGCATCGCTTCGCCTGCGCCGGTTCACACGCCGAAGTAGGCGAGGCTGATCTGCTCGCGCGTGAGGTCGTCCGAGCGCCCTTCGAGCGACACCCGGCCCTCCTGCAGGCAGTACACGCGCTGCGAGACCTGCTGCGCGGTGCCGACGTCCTGCTCGACGATCACCACCGTCATGCCTTCGGCCGTGATGGCCGGCATGGCGGCGTAGATCTCGCGGATGACGATCGGCGCCAGGCCGAGCGACAGTTCGTCGCACAGCAGCACCGTCGGGTTGCTCATCAGCGCGCGGCCGATCGCCACCATCTGCTGCTGTCCGCCCGACAGCGCCGTGCCGGGCTGGCGGCGCTTGTCCTTGAGCACCGGGAACATCGCGTACAGGCGCTCCAGCGTCCACGGGCCGGGCCGCCGCGCGCTGGCGCCCATCCGCAGGTTCTCCTCGACCGTGAGGCTGGGAAACAGGCGCCGGCCCTCGGGCACCAGCGCGATGCCGCGCCGCACGATCTCGCCCGGCGGCAGTCCGCCGATCGGCTCGCCGCGCAGACGCACCGCCTCGCGCGGTGCCTTCACCAGCCCGACCAGCGACTTCAGGAAGGTGCTCTTGCCCGCGCCGTTGGCACCGATGATCGCCACCAGCTCGCCCGCGTCGAGCCGGAAGTCGATGCCGAACAGCGCCTGCGCGTCGCCGTAGAACGCGGTCAGGCCGGTGGTCTCGAGCAGTGCGTTCATCGGCGCCGCCGCGACGACGGTGGCGACACGACGGGCCGGCCCGGCAGGCGCCGAAGGCGCTTCGCGGCGGACGTCATTCGCCGATCCCCATGTAGACGCGCCGCACTTCGGGGTCGTCCATCACCGCGCGCGGCTCGCCTTCGGCGAGCTTGCAGCCGAAGTTGACGACGAACAGCCGATCGGCGATGGCCAGCAGCGCGTGCACCACGTGCTCGATCCAGATCATCGTGACCCCTTGCGCCTTGATGCGAGCGAGCTCGTCGACGAGCTGCCGCGCCTCGTGCTCGGTCAGCCCGCCGGCGATCTCGTCGAGCAGCAGCAGCCGGGGCCGCGTGGCCAGCGCGCGCGCCAGCTCCAGGCGCTTGCGGTTCAGCAGGGTCAGCCCGCCGGCGGGCCTGTTGGCGTGCGCGAGCAAGCCGGTGTGCTGCAGCACCTCGCGCGCCGTCGCCCACGCCTCGCGCTCGGACTGCCGCGCGCCGAAGCAGGCGGCGGTGACGAGGTTCTCGAACACGCTCATCGCGCCGAACGGCTGCGGCACCTGGTAGCTGCGGCCGATGCCGAGGTGGCAGCGCTGGTGCGGCGCCAGCCGCGTGATGTCGCGCCCGTCGAACTCGATGCGTCCCGCGTCGACCCTCACGTCGCCCGAGACGAGGTTGAACAAGGTGGTCTTGCCCGCGCCGTTGGGCCCGAGGATGCCCAGCGTCTCGCCCGGCTCGACCGCGAGCGAGATGCCGTCGGTGACCTTCAGCGCACCGTAGGACTTGCAGACGTCGTGCAGGGCGAGCAGCGGCATGGTGGGGCTTCGCCCCTGCCGCCGGCGCGGCAAGGGCTGTGACGGACGTGGCGGCTTTGCGGCGCGCGTTCAGGCGATGAGCTTGATCGTGCCGCCGGCCGGGATGTTGGGCGCGGCCTGGTTGTTCACGATCGTCAGCTCGACCTTGTACTTCCTGCCCTTGCCCCACTGTCCCAGCACCAGCGGCGTCTTGCTCACGTTCTTGAACGGTCCCTGGCCGCCCCACTTGACCGGCCCGACCACGGTGCCCAGGCTGGTGGCCGCCACCGCGTCGCGCACGTCGGCGGCCTTGACGGACCTGGCGCGCTTCAAGGCGTCGGCGGCCACCTCGAACAGCGCGTGCGCGAAGCCGATCGGCTGCGTCCACTGCTTCTTCGCGCCGGCCTCGTACGCGTCGGCCAGCGCCTTCGCGCTCTGCTTGGTGAGGCTCGACGTGAACGGGTGCGACGGGCTCCACCACACCTCGGTGGTCAGGCCTTCGCCGAGGTCGCCCAGCGCCTCGATCGCGCCGGGGAACAGCAGCGCCTTGCCGAGCGTGACGACCTTGGGCCGGTAGCCCTGCTGCCGCGCCTGCGTGAGGAAGGTCTTGGCGTCGGGCGGGATGACCACGCCGGTGACGATCTCGCAGTTGTCGCGCTTGAAGGCGGCGATCTGCGCGCTGAAGTCCTGCGTGCCGTTCTGGAAGCGGCCCGGGTCGGTGAGCGTGAAGCCCATCTCGGCCAGCGGCTTGGGAAAGCCGAGGTTCTTGTCGCCCCAGGCGTTGCCGTCGCCGTCATTGGGGAACAGGCCGCCGACCTTCTTGTTGGTCTGCACGCTCTTCCAGCCGTTGGTGAAGTTGGCGATGACGTCCTCGAGGCCCCAGAAGACGTGGTACGTCCACGAGAAGCCCTTCGCGGGGTCGCCCTTGCGGCCGAAGAACCACGGCTGCCACGGCACGACGCTGCTGACGCACGGCACCTCGTTGAGCTCGCAGGCGTCGCACACCGGATTGGCGGTCTCCGGCGTGCCCGCGGTGAGCACCAGCGCCACCTTGTCCTTCAGGATCAGGTCGTTGGCGACCTCGCCCGCGCGGTTCGGGTTGGACTGGCTGTCCTTCAGGAGGATCTCGACCGCGTACTTGCGGCCGCCGACCGCGAGGCCGTCCTTGAACGCGGCCTTCATCTGGTCGATCACCCATTTGTCGGCCTCGCCGAACGGCGCGAGCGGGCCGGTCTGCGGCGAGACGTAGCCGATCTTCAGCACGTCGGCCGCCCAGAGGAGCGGCGTGGCCGAGGCCGCCGCCATCGCGGCGGTGCCCTGGACGAAGGTGCGGCGGGACAGGGTCATGTCGGTCTCCTTCTGTTGTCGTGAGGATCGTCAGGTTTGCGGCGCAGCGCCGTCGAACGCGCGTTGCAGCAAGGCCCGCAGCGCGGCGCGTTCGAGCGGCCGCGGGTTCGGATACGGTGAGGCGGCGGCCAGCCCGGCCGCCCGGTCGAGGCCGTCGGCCGGCATGCCGATCGCCGCCAGCGATGCCGGCGCGCCGAGCGCGCGCGCCAGCGCCTGCACGGCGCACGCGGCGGCCAGCGGGTCGCTCGCGTCGGCGGGCACGCCGAGCGCGCGCGCGATGCGGCGCATGGCCTCGGGTGCGTGCGCGGCGTTGTAGGCCAGCGCGTGCGGCAGCACGACGCTGTGCGTCTCGGCGTGCGGCAGGTCGAAGCTGCCGCCCAGGGTGTGGCACAACTTGTGATGCAACCCCATCGACACGTGGCCGAGCACCGCGCCGCATAGCCACGCGCCGTACAGCGCGTCGGCGCGCGCGTCGAGGTCGTCGCCGCGACGCGCGAGCCGCGGCAGCGCGGCGGCCATCGCGCGGATGCCTTCCTCGGCCATCAGCGCGACGATCGGATTGCCGTCGTGCGCGTACAGGCCCTCGGCGGCGTGGGCGATCGCGTTGAGGCCGCTCGTGACCGACAGTCCGACGGGCAGCGACACGCTGAGCTCGGGGTCGTAGATCACGGTGCGCGGCAGCACGCGCGGATCACGGCCGGTCTTCTTGACGCCGCCTTCGGTGAGGCCGTAGATCGGCGTCATCTCGCTGCCGGCGTAGGTGGTCGGGATCGCGACGATCGGCAGTCCCGAGTCCAGCGCGATCGCCTTGCCCAGCCCGGTGGTCGAGCCGCCGCCGACGGCCACGGCGCAGTCGGCGCCGACGCGCGCGGCCTCGGCGCGCGCCTCGCGCGCGGTCTCGATCGGCACGTGCATGACCGCCTTCGCGAACACGCCGGCCGCGCGCGCCCCGAGCAGCCCGGCCACGCGCTGCGCCACGTGCGTCTGCTCCGGCGTGCACAGCACCAGCGCGCGCCGCGCACCCAGTCGCTCGATCTCGGCGGCGAGCTGCGCGAGCGCGCCGGCGCCGAAGATCACGCGCGCGGGGTGGGCGATGTAGGTGAACGGCGTCATGGCCGGGGTTCAGGGGCGCGGGGCTTCGACGGGCTCAGCCTGAACGGGCGTGGCGGTGGGTGCACGTCATCGACTCGGCGGGGGGCATGACCACCGCCGTTCGCCCTGAGCCTGTCGAAGGGCATGCCGATGCGCCTCGTCGCCGCTCCGGAACGTGAGCACGGTGAGGATCGGAAGAGCGTCGTGTAGGGAAAGAGTGTAGCAAGCAGTGCAGATCTCGGTGGTCGCCGGATCATTAAAAAAAAAAACCGTCAAAGCCGAACGTGGCGGCCGGCACAACGTGCGGCACGGACCTCGTGTGCGACGGCGCGGGGCATTGCACCGGTTGCGCGACGGCGGCCGACTGTCCCGGCAGGGACGACGAGTGCGGAACGCGCACGTGCGATGCGGGAACGTGCGGGATGAGCTACACGGTTGCGGGTACGCCGGTCGCGGCGCAGACGGCGGGGGATTGCCAGGTAGTGCAGTGCGACGGCTCGGGCGCGACGGAGAGCGTGGCGGACGACACGGACCTGCCGGTGGACGGCAACGACTGCACGGAGGACGTGTGCACGGCGGGCGTGGCTTCGAACCCGCCCGAGGCGGCGGGGACGCC
>CAZFET010000032.1:13583-18450 GCA_964517545.1 uncultured Burkholderiaceae bacterium | reverse complement strand
CTGTCCGCAGTTCGCGGTGGCGTACTACGGCATCCTGCGCGCCGACGCGGTGGTGGTGCCGGTGAACCCGATGAACCGCGCCGACGAGTTCGGCCACTACGTCACCGACCCGCAGGCGCGCGTGGCGGTCACGAGCGCCGACCTCGCGGCCACGGTCGACCAGGCCAACGCGGCGCTGCCGGCCGCGCAGCGCCTGCGGCACGTGCTGGTGACACGCTACGCCGATGCGCTGCCCGCGCGCGAGGCCATCGAGCCCGACGAGGCGCCGCCGCCCGCGATGGCCGACTGGCTGTACGCCGAGCATCCGCTGCCCGGCGGCGACGCGCACACCCGCTACACGCGCTGGACCGATGCGCTGGCCGCACGCCACGCACCCGGTCCGCACACCGCGCAGCCCGACGACCTGGCGATCCTGCCGTATACGTCGGGCACCACCGCGCTGCCCAAGGGCTGCATGCACACGCACCGCACCCTGATGCCCAACGTGGTGGGCGGCGGGCTGTGGGGCTACGCGAGCGCGGAGTCGGTGTCGCTCGGCGTGGTGCCGATGTTCCACATCACCGGGATGATGTACGGACTGCACGGCCCGCTGTGGGGCGGCAGCACCGTGATCCTCATGCCGCGCTGGGACCGCGAGCTCGCCGGGCGCCTGATCTCGCGCTACCAGGTGACGCACTGGACCTGCATCCCCACGATGATCATCGACCTGTTCGGCAGCCCGCACTACGCGAGCTTCGACCTGTCGAGCCTGCGCTATCTGTCCGGCGGCGGCGCGGCCATGCCGCACGCCGTGGCCGAGCGGCTGCAGCGCGAGTTCGGCCTCACCTTCGCCGAAGGCTACGGCCTCACCGAGACCGCCGCGCCCAGCCACGCCAACCCGCCCGAGCGCGCCAAGCTGCAGTGCCTGGGCATCCCGATCTTCGGCGTCGACTCGCGCGTGATCGACCCCGACACCCTGGCCGAACTGCCGCCGGGCCGCGAAGGCGAGATCGTCACGCACGGCCCGATGGTCTTCAAGGGCTACTGGGGCCACCCCGAGGCTACCGAGGCGGCGTTCGTCGAGATCGACGGCAAGCGCTTCTTCCGCACCGGCGACCTCGGCCGCATGGACGAGGAGGGCTACTTCTTCATCACCGACCGCCTCAAGCGCATGATCAACGCGAGCGGCTTCAAGGTGTGGCCGAGCGAGGTGGAGCTGATGCTCTACAAGCATCCGGCCGTGCTGGAGGCCTGCGTCATCGGCACGCGCGACCCGTACCGCGGCGAGACCGTCAAGGCCGTGATCGTGCTGCGCCCCGACGCGAAGGGCCGCACGCGCGAGCAGGACATCATCGACTGGGCGCGCGAGCACATGGCCGCGTACAAGGTGCCGCGCATCGTGGAGTTCGCCGACGCGCTGCCCAAGTCGGGCTCGGGCAAGGTGATGTGGCGCGCGCTGCAGGAGCGCGAGAACGCGAAGGGGTGAGGGCGCGCGCTCCGCTCCCGCTCAGAACCCCGACCCCGGCAGCTTCAGGAACTCGATCTCCTCGGGTGTCGATGCGCGCCCGAGGATCGCGTTGCGGTGCGGGAAGCGCCCGAAGCGCTCGACGATCACGAGGTGCTTGCGCGACCACTCAGGCATGTCGGCGAGCTCCGGCGCGTCGGCGGCGAGCTGCTGCATCAGCGCGAGGCAGTGCCGCTGGTCGTCGAGGTTCTCGCTGTGCTCGAGCGGCAGGTACACGAACATCCGCTGCACCGGCCGCAGCGCGAGATGGCGGCCGTCGGCCACCAGCGCCTGCGCCGCGGGCAGCGCGAGCGCATCGCCGGCGTACATGCGCGGCGTGTCGCGGAACGCGTTGCGCGTGAACTGGTCGAGCACGACGATGCGCGCGAGCGAGCCCGCGGCCGTCGCGTCCCACTCGCGCAGGCCGCCGGCGAGCGCAGCGTCGAGCGTGGCGCCGAAGCGCGAGCGGACTTCGGCGTCGAACGCCGGGTCCTTCTCGAACCACTCGCGCCGTTGGCGGTCGCCGTCGAACCAGAAGTCGAGCACGTCGGCTGCGGTCGCCACGTCGTTCATCGCGCTACTCCTCGGCCATCAGGTCGAGCGTCTCGGGGTGGCCCCGCATGTAGCGGCGCACGTAGCTGCACGCGGGCATGACCTTCAGGCCCCGCGCGCGCGCCCAGTCGAGCGCCACGCGCACGAGCTCGGCGGCCACGCCCTGGCCGCGCAGTGCGGGCGGCACGTACGTGTGGCTGAACATCACCTCGCCGTCGTGTTCGTACAGCCGGTAATCGCACTCGGCGCGCTGGCCGTCGATCTCGGCGACGAAGCGCTGCGTCGCGGCGTCGTGGCGAACGGTGGGGGTCATGTCGGCGGGCTTCCGGGTCTCGGCGGCGGCGCGAGGCGCGGATGATTATCGACGCCTGCCGCGGCTCGCGCCGGGATGCGTGAATCGCGTCACGCGGTGCCGGCCGGTGTCGTCGCGTGCGGGGTTTCCCGCTCGGCGAGGCGTCGTCGCGGTCGCTACGATCGCGACGGCCCGGGCACACGGGTGCAGTTCATGAACTTCGACGAGGGTCGGGAATGATCACCATGCTGGGAATCGCGCGCTGGCGCAGCGCGCTCGTGTGCGGCGTGCTCGCGCTGGCCGCCGCCGCCGCGGGGGCGCAGTCGCGCAACCTCGCCCCGGGCTTCACCGCCTTGCCGAAGGATGCGAAGGTCGTCGTGGCGCCGCTCGACGTCGAGCTGTACTCGATCTCGGCCGGCGGCGTGCGCGAGCCGCGCGCCGACTGGACCAGCGCGGCGGCGACGCACATGAAGGCGGCGCTCGCCGACAAGGCCCGTGCGCTCGGCCTGGGTTCGCAGGACATCGACGACACGCTGGCCGACGACCACGCGGAGCTGCTGCACCTGCACGCGGCGGTGGCCAACGCCATCGCGACGCATCACTTCCTCGGCGTCAAGCTGCCCACCAAGGAAGACCGCCTCGACTGGAGCTTCGGCGACGTCATGCGTCCGCTGAAGGAGAAGACCGGCGCGCGCTACGGCCTGTTCACGTGGGTGCGCGACAGCTACGCCAGCGCCGAGCGCGTGGCGATGATGGTCGGCATGGCGCTGCTGGGCATCGGCGTGGCCGGCGGCACGCAGGTGGGCTATGCGTCGCTCGTCGATCTGGAGACGGGCCAGGTCGTGTGGTTCAACCTGCTGTTGCGCGGCAGCGGCGACCTGCGCGAAGGCGCCAAGGCGGCCGAGTCGGTCAACGCGCTGCTGGCCGGCTTTCCGGCGGCGAAGTGAACGCGATGATCGGCCGACGCCGACTGCTGCAGGCCGGCTGCGCGCACTGCGCGCTGGTGGCCGTCGGTGCCGGCGCCGCGCCGGTGGACGAGTCGTGGACGATGCCGGCGCGCTTCGCGCGGCCCGATCTGTCCAGCGACGAAGGCGGCCTGTGGGCGATGATGGATCGCGAGGAGACGCGGCTGCGGCGCAGCGCGTTCGTCTATCGCGACGCGGCGCTGCGCGAGTACCTGTCGGGCATCGCCTGCAGGCTCGGCGGCGCGCACTGCGCCGACGTGCGCGTGTACGCCGTGCGCACGCCGTGGTTCAACGCGAGCATGGCGCCCAACGGCATGCTGCAGGTCTGGTCGGGCCTGCTGCTGCGCATGGAGAACGAGGCGCAGCTCGCCGGCGTGATCGGCCACGAGATCGGTCACTACCTGCAGCGCCATTCCGTCGAGCGGCTGCGCGACGCGAAGTCGCGCTCGGCGTTCGGCGCCGTGCTCGCCTCGACGCTCGGCCTCGTGGGGGCCATCACCAACCTGGCGCTCGTCGCCGGCATGTACGCCTACGGCCGCGACCACGAGCGCGAGGCCGACCGCATCGGCCTGAAGCTGATGTCCGAGACCGGCTACGACCCTCGCGAGGTGGCGCGCGTGTGGGCCAACCTGCGCGACGAGATCGCGGCCGGCGCCGACGGCGACCCTTCGAAGAAGAGCGTGCTGTTCGCGAGCCATCCGCCGTCGGCCGAGCGCGAGCAGGACCTGCAGCGCATGGCCGAGGGCGGCAGCGGCTTCACCGGCGAGGCCGAGTACCAGGCCCGCCTCGAGCCGTTCCTGCACGAGCTGTGCGAAGACGAACTCAAGCGCGGCCAGTACGACGAGTCGATCGTGCTGTTCGACCGCATGGTCGCGAAGCGTCCGCAGCGCGGCGACCTACGCTACTGGCGTGCCGAGGCGCGGCGCGCACGCGCGCGGGGCGACGACACGGCCGCCGCGCGAGCCGACCTCGAGGCGGCGATCGCGATGGACAAGACGCCGCCGCAGGCGCACCGCGCGCTGGGGCTGATCCACCGCGACGAAGGACGGCGCGACGCCGCTGCCGCATCGTTCTCGCGCTACCTCGAGGCCGCGCCGGGCGCACCCGACGCGCCGATGATCCGCACCTATCTGGAAGCCTTGAAGTCATGAGCCTTCGCAAGTCGATTGCCGTCGTCACGCTCGGCCTCGCCCTCGCGGGCTGTGCCAGCCTCGCGCCCGTGCCGCCCGGCGAGACCGTGATCGCGAGTCGGGTCGTGGTGCAGGTCGACGGCGCCTGGAACCGGCTGCCCAACATGAACGGGCCCGCCCACCTCACGTCGTGGACCGTGGACGGGCACTCGCTGGACCTGCTGCAGTTCCGCGTGGGCGTGAAGGACGGCGAGCTGCTGGCCGCCAACCCTCCCAACGCGAAGGACGCGCGCCCGCTGGTGTTCCGTGCGTCGATGCAGCCGCACGAGATCGTCGGCCTGTTCGAGGGGCTCGCCACGCGGGACGGCTCGACGTTCACGCTCGAGCGGCTCGAGCCCGCGACGTTTCTCGGCGGGCAGGGGTTCAGGTTCCAGTTCACCGTGCT